>CADBRR010000013.1 GCA_902797145.1 uncultured Eubacteriales bacterium
CGCCGTGAAAGGGCGGTGTCTTAGACCGCTTGACCAAGGGGCCATTTTTTAACTCGTTGCAGTCGTTTATGGTCGGGGTGAAGGGATTTGAACCCCCGGCCCCATGCTCCCAAAGCACGTGCGCTACCGGACTGCGCTACACCCCGTTCGCATTTACTAACCCGTTTGCAACGATATTTATTATACTTTATATTCCGTTATTTGTCAATACATTTTTGAAAAAAATTTTATTTTTTTATTTAAGTTCTTCCCTTGCCCCATCGCTTGGGATTTCTTTATAAAATTCTGTTTCAAGACCTGTTTCTTCCTTATACTTTTTCTTCACTTTTTCGCAGAATTTTATTACGCACTCATCTTTTACAAGCGCTAATGCACATCCGCCGAATCCTGCGCCTGTCATTCTTGCTCCCAGCACGCCTTCTTGTTCAAGTGCGCTATACACAAGGGCATTAAGTTCCTTACCTGTTACCTCATACAATTCATCGAGTGATCTATGTGATTTTGTCATTAGCTCACCCAATGTATTTAAATCGCCATCTTTAAGTGCCTTAGTTGCCATTAAAACTCTTTCATTTTCTTCTACAACATGTTTTACACGCTTAAAGCACTCTTCATTATCAATGATATCCCTAAATTTTGACAATTCATCAGATGATAACTCACACAAATTATCAATATTCTTTATTTGTTTTATTTTTTGCAGCGCATATTCACATTCTGCACGTCTTTCATTATACTTACTTTTAATGAGCGAACGAGGTTTACAAGTATTCATAATAACTATGCTGTAGCCTGAACCTTCGAGTTTAAAAGGAACATATTTATATTCTAAATCTGAGCATCTAAGCAATATTGCATTATCCTTTTTACCCATAGCTGATGCAAACTGATCCATTATTCCACAATTAACGCCCACATAATTATTTTCAGCATTTTTACAAATAACCGCAAGTTCCTTTTTATCAATAACTTTATCATTACCGATAGAAGCAATAGCCATAGCTGTTGCCATCTCTATAGCAGCTGAAGACGAAAGACCGCAACCATGAGGGATTGTTTCATCAAAGAGCATATCCATTCCGCATATATTATAACCTGTCTGTTTCATAACATATGCAACACCTATTTGATAATTTCCCCACTCAAGATTCTTGTAATCTTCAAGCCTCTCAATGTCCGCTTCGACAATTCCGTCGTAAGATGTTGATGCAAGACGAATAATATTATCTTTTCTTTCCCTTACTATACAAGCGGAGCGAAGATTTATTGCGCATGGGAAAACATATCCACCGTTATAGTCGATATGCTCACCGATTATGTTTATGCGGGCAGGCGCAATAAACGTTCTTGACCTGCCCTCACCATATATTTCATTGAATTTATTTTTCAGTTCACTAATTATCATATTATAATTTACATATCCTCATCAGGAATCATATCATTTTCATCATCAGGCTGTGAAGATGGAGTCTGTGTAAGCAGCGCTCTAATCTTTGATTCAATTTCATCGCAAAGTTCTTTATTATCTTTAAGGAAAGTTCTTGCGTTATCCCTGCCCTGAGCCATTCTCATATCGCCATATGAATACCATGCGCCTGTTTTATTGATAATCTTATTCTCAACAGCCATATCAAGCAATGAGCCTTCCTTTGAAATACCTTCGCCATAGAGAATATCAAATTCAGCAGTTTTGAAAGGTGGTGCTACCTTATTCTTAACAATTTTAACCTTTGTTCTGTTGCCAATGATTTCGGTACCATTTTTAATTACATCAGCCTTTCTTACGTCCATTCGTACAGATGCATAGAATTTAAGTGCCTTACCGCCAGTTGTTGTTTCAGGATTGCCGAACATTACACCAATTTTTTCACGAAGCTGATTTATGAAGATGAAAGTTGTATTAGTTTTACTAATAACACCGGTAAGCTTTCTTAAAGCCTGTGACATAAGCCTTGCCTGCAAGCCAACGTGTGAATCGCCCATATCTCCTTCGAGTTCTGCTTTCGGAACAAGTGCTGCAACAGAGTCAATAACAACTATATCAATAGCACCGCTGCGTGCAAGAGTTTCTGCTATATCAAGTGCCTGTTCGCCTGTATCGGGCTGTGAAATATAAAGTTCACCAACATTAACGCCAAGCTTTTCAGCGTATACAGGATCAAGAGCATGTTCTGCATCAATAAATGCTGCAATACCGCCTTCTTTCTGCACCTGCGCTACAACATGCAAAGCAATAGTTGTTTTACCTGATGATTCAGGACCATATATTTCTATTATTCTTCCTTTAGGAATACCACCAACGCCGAGTGCCATATCGAGTTCTATACAGCCTGTTGAAATAGTTGATACTGATATTTTCGATGTATCGCCAAGCTTCATTACAGCGCCTTTACCGAACTGCTTTTCTATCTGTGCAAGTGCAAGTTCAAGAGCTTTCTGTTTTTCTAACATTTTACCGTCCTCCATTTATATATTTCATTCATTTTTTAACAATTCACGTCTAACAATGTTCAATGCGTGCATAGCAGCCATATTACGTACCCTATTTCTATCGCCATTGAGCATAAATTTTTCAGCATAGACTTTACCATTATAGCTTACACCTATATAGACAAGTCCGACAGGCTTTTCCTCACTTCCGCCACCCGGTCCTGCAATACCAGTTACAGAAATACCTATATCGCTTGAGCTTGTCCTTGCTATGCCTGCTGCCATTTCCTTTGCAGTTTCTTCGCTTACCGCTCCGTATTTTTCAAGCGTTTCAGCCTTAACTCCGAGTCTTCGCATTTTTGCATCATTTGAATATGTTACTGCGCCCTCTTTAAACCATTCAGAGCTTCCCGGTATTGAAACAAGCTTTGATGCGATAAGTCCGCCTGTACAGCTTTCGGCAGTAGCAAGAGTCAAATTTTTCTTTCTTATAAGCTTTTCAACGGCTTGTTCCATACTTTCATCATCGGTTGAATATACTCCATCGGGGAAACGATTTTTAACCTCATTTACAACAGGTTCTACAAGCTCTCTGCCCTCATCGTAGTTTTTGCATTTTGCTGTAACCCTGAGCGTTACCTGACCGTCTGACGCATATGTTGCAAGTGTCGGATTAGTTTGATTATGTATCAAATCAATCAATCCGGCTTCAACAGCTGATTCACCCACATTGAAAATTCTTATCATTTTTGAATAGAATTTAGTGTTATTTATTTTTTCAAGATAAGGCATTACGCTATCATTGAACATCGGAATAAGCTCTTTAGGTGGTCCCGGAAGCAATATTGCAGCTTTACCTTTCTTTTCCATTATACAGCCCGGCGCTGTACCGCACTTATTTTCAAGAATAATACAATTTTCCGGGAATTTTGCTTGTTTAAGGTTATTAAGAGTCATTTCCTTACCGACTTTTATAAAATAACTTTTAATATTCTCTGCTATATCCTCATAAAGGACAAGCGGATAACCCATAACCTGTGCCACAATTTCCTTTGTCATATCGTCTTCTGTCGGGCCAAGACCGCCTGTTAAAATAACGACATCGCTCCTGTTCAGTGCATCGACAACTACTTTTTTGAGCCTTCTTGCGTTATCTCCAACCGTTGTTTGATAGTACATACTTACACCTATATCCGCAAGGTTCTTTGAAATAAACTGCGCATTGGTATTAACTATCTGACCCATCAAAATCTCAGTACCTACCGTAATAATTTCAGCTTCCATATTTTTTACCTCTGATATATTTATAAATGTAGTCTATTGCCGACCAAATAGATAATATGACTGATATCGTCATTACTATCATATCAAACGGCACGTTGATATTTCTAAAAATCGGATTATCAAGCATTATTAACGGAATAGCTATTGCTTGACTTATCGTTTTAAGCTTCCCCCACACTCCTGCTGCTATAACATTGCCTTCGCTTGCGGCAACAAGCCTTACAGCGCTTACAACAAACTCACGACCAATTATAATAAATGTATATATAGGATTTAATTTTCCTACTGAATTAAGCATTATAATTGCGCCAGCTGTAAGCAATTTATCAGCCATAGGATCCATAAGTTTACCGAAGTCTGTAATCATATTATACTTGCGTGCATACCAGCCGTCAATAATATCCGTAATATATGCAATGATAAAGACAACAGTTGCAATCAGATAGTTATACTCCGTCTGAAGATAGAAGCAGGCAATCATAACCGGAACGCAGAACATTCTGAAAATCGTTAATTTGTTTGGCAAATTCAAATCAATTCACCCCACATATCATAATCGCTCGCCTTAGTGAGCTTAACCTTTGCAAATTCGCCTACGCTGAGTTTTTTGCCCTTACTATCGATTATAATTGAAGCATCGACTTCAGGAGCTTCCGCATACGACCTACCAAGTGCCGTATTTCCATTCTGTCCTTCGATAAGAACATCTACAATATCGCCTATGCGTTTTTTATTGAGTGCTGCAGAAATTTCCTTTTGCTGTCGCATAAGTCGAGAAAGTCGTTCCTGTTTAACCGCATCTTCAATCTGACCATCAAACTCCGCAGCAGGTGTTCCATCTTCTAAAGAATATGCAAAAGCACCGATTCTATCAAGAGGATTATCCCTTAAAAACTTCATCAACTCTTCAAACTGTTCATCCGTTTCGCCGGGAAATCCTACAATAAGCGTTGACCTTATTATGAACTTATCCGAAGCCTTTCGCATATATTTTATTACATCTTCTATATGCTTTCTATCCCCATGCCTATTCATTCGTTTAAGGACAGTATCATTGATATGCTGAATAGGCATATCAATATAATTTGTAATTTTATCATTTTGAACTATTGTGTCTATAAGTTCCTCATCAACAGTATTCGGGTATGTATACAAAACACGAATCCAATCAAGCCTATCAATTTTCGAAAGTTTTCTCAACAATTCCGAGAGCATGGGCTTTCCGTAAATATCAATTCCGTATGCAGAAGTATCCTGCGCAATAACAGTAATCTCCCTAACTCCACGCTCCGTTAGCATTTTCGCTTCGTGGATAAGTTCTTCCAGCGGAGTGCTTTTTCTTCCACCTCTAATAAGCGGTATTGCGCAATATGTACATCTATTATCACAGCCATCTGCAATCCTTAGATATGCGCTATACTGCGGAGTTGTAATAATCCTATTAAACGGAGAATATGCGCATTCGCTTTTTCCTGCAAGCTTTGCGATATTTTCAGCAAGCATTTTATAATCTTTAACGCCCCAGAATACATCTATTTCGGGAAGTTCCTGTTTAAGTTCGTTTTCATAACGCTTAACAAGGCATCCTGTTGCAACGAGCAATTTACAGTTTCCGCCTTGCTTATGCTGCGCCATTGCAAGAATAGTATTTATAGATTCTTCCTTTGCAATGTCGATAAATCCGCAAGTATTAACTATAAGTATTTCTGCTTCGTTTTCATCATTTACTATAGTAAATCCCCAGTTTTTGAGATATCCAAGTAACGTTTCAGTATCTACCCTGTTTTTTGAGCAGCCAAGTGAAACTACTCCTACCTTATTCAAATTCATCATTCATCAATATCTCCATTTCCGAATATATTGTTAAACTGTTCCGGAGTAATAAGAACATTTCTCGGCTTGCTTCCGTCATAGCCGCTTATGAACTTCTTTTGCTCCATAATATCTATAAGCCTTGCAGCCCTCGCATAACCTACCCTGAGTCGCCTCTGAATCATAGAAATTGACGCAGTATTGTTTTCCATAACCACCCTTACAGCATCGGGAAGCAACTCGTCTTCCTGTTTACCTTCGCCCTGTGCAAGCTGTGTGCCCTGTGCTGTCGATTTAAATTCCTTTATCTGTTCATTCATTTCAGGCGTTATATTGTTATCCTTGAAGAAATCCATAATGCTTTCAATTTCCTCATCGGATACGAACGCCGCCTGCGCCCTAACTATCTTCTGCGCACCATTTTCATAGAACAGCATATCGCCTTTGCCAAGCAGTTTTTCTGCACCGCTTGCGTCGAGTATAACTCTTGAATCGACCGCTTTTGATACCATAAATGCTATCTTTGACGGAATGTTCGCTTTAATAAGACCGGTTATAACATCAGTTGATGGTCGTTGTGTAGCAACTATTAAGTGTATTCCGGCAGCACGACCGAGCTGAGCTATTCTGCAAATTGATTCTTCAACGTCCTTTGCAGCTTCCATCATAAGTTCTGCAAGTTCATCAATAATAATTACTATTTTAGGAAGCTTATCTTCCTTATTTTCCTGAAGCGCATTATATCGTGCAAGTTCCCTTACATTTCTAAGCGACATTTTATTATATCTCTCACCCATTTCATGAACTGCCCATCTAAGAACACCTGCTGCCTTTTTAGGATCAGTTACAACGTGTTCAAGCAAATGCGGCAACGATTCATATATCTGCATTTCAACAACTTTGGGATCAATAAGTATTAGCCTCAAATCGTCAGGCGTAGATTTATAAATCATACTTACGATTATATCGTTTATACATACGCTCTTGCCCGAACCGGTCGTGCCTGCTATAAGCAAGTGTGGCATCTTATGCAAATCACCTATAAGGATTTTACCTGCTATATCTCTGCCAAGAGCAAACGTTATCGGCGATTTTGCATTTTTAAATTCGTTGCTCTCTACAACTTCCCTTAATGTTACCATTGTTGTATTTTCGTTAGGAACTTCTATCCCGATAGCAGCCTTGCCCGGTATAGGCGCTTCAATTCTTACAAGCGGAGCAGCGAGTGCAAGCGCAATATCGTTTGAAAGCGAGGTTATTTTACTTACCCTTATTCCCTGTGCAGGAATAATCTCAAACCTCGTTACTGTCGGACCTACGCTTATATTTATAACCTTAGCGCTTATATTAAAGCTTGCAAGAGTTTTTATAAGCAATTCACCCTTTTCTTTAGGCGATTCATTCTGCTTTGAGATAAACACCTTTGGCTTTGTTAAACAATCTATCGGCGGTCTTTGATATTCTGCATTAACAATTGATTTACTCTCTACAATAATATCATCTATGTTTGCAGTATTTACAGAATCAGTTTTTTTCTCCTGTTCATTTTCAGTTTTAACTATGTTGAAATCGTCATAAATTATCGGATAATCTTCATTCTCATTATTTATGTTGTTATCTTCGTATCCGCTAATTATAACATCTTCATAATCAAAATCGTCATCATCACCTTGATAATCCGATTCGTCAAAGTAATCAATTTCAAGCTCTTTGCCATCGTTTTTTACATCGAATGAATCATTACTTTTATTGTACGATTGTTCGTATTTTTCTTCTGAGTCAGAAAAATCCATAGTAAACTCATCCATCGGGATCCTTGACTTTTTCTTTTCTTTCTTCCTTTTTGCCCTTTGCTTTTCGTCTTCAATATCGTCATTTATGAGATTTATATCATAATCATCACGCTTTGAATCCCTGTCTATCTCATCAACGAACAGCTTTTCACGCTTTCGTTCCTCTCGCCTATACTCGATTTTTTCCTTAACATTTGCAATGACTTCCGAATTAGATATATTTTCATGAACCTTTTTGCTCGTTTCAGCGATTGAAATTCCAGTATATTTAACGATAATAACTACTTCAGATGCAATAATCATTATCAGTGTTCCCGGCGCTGACAATAACGCAATAAGCGGATATGCTAAAACCGCCGAAACAGCGCCGCCTGAAGTACGATTTTTAAATGTTTCACCGATATACTTTCCATATTCTACATCTTTAATGTCCGGAGAACCTATTATTTGAATACCGATAACAAACAAAATAATACCTGTAACGATTAATGTTATCTCTGCCCTTGTAAAAGCACGCTTCCTACCGTATATAAGATATACGCCAAGTGCAATAAGACCTATCGGCAATATATATGAAAATATTCCGAATAAGCCGCCTAATAATTCATTTATTTTTTCTATAAACACAGCATTAACATTGAAATACGAAACTATTCCAATTACAAGCCCAATCGCTATACACCATACCCCTCGTCTTTCATTCAGGTTTCGCTTTTCATCTATTAATGTTTCTTCGCCCGGAATATCGAATTTTTCCGGTTTTTTGCTGCTATTTTTATTTGAATATCCGGAATTATTTTTGCTTCCGGACTTGCCTATATAGGCTTTTCCTCTATTGTTTTTATTCTGATTGTTCGCCAATTACAACACCTCACATATAATTATTATAACAGCTAAATCAATTTCTTTAAAGTAAAATATTTTTAATGTGCAAACTGACTGTTATATAAGCTAAAATAAGCTCCTTTGTCTTTTAACAGGGATTCATGATTTCCCGTTTCAATTATTTTTCCATCACGCATAACTATTATTGTGTCAGCATTCTTAATCGTTGAAAGCCTATGAGCTACAACAAAACTCGTTCTGCCCTGCATCATAGTATTAAACGCATTTTGAATAAGCTTTTCCGTTCTCGTGTCGATATTCGATGTTGCTTCATCTAATATCAATATTGACGGAGTAGATATCATAGCCCTCGCAATACACAAAAGCTGTTTCTGTCCCTGAGATATATTCGTTGTATCATCCGATATAATCGTATCATATCCGTCAGGCAATCTTTCGATAAAGCTATGCGCATACGCTTTCTTTGCAGCGGATATAATCATATCATCTGTTGCATTTTTAGTTCCGTATGATATATTTTCTTTAATTGTACCTGTTTTAAGCCACGTTTCCTGCAATACCATAGCATATGATGAACGCATATTATCCCTTGTAACGCTTGTTATATCCGTTCCATCGAGAAGTATTTTTCCGCAATCAACATCATAAAAACGCATGAGCAGATTTATAAGTGTTGTTTTTCCGCAGCCTGTCGGACCTACAATAGCAATCTTTTGACCTGATTTTACGTCAAGATTAAAATTCTCAATGAGCTTTGTTTCCTTGTTATAGGAGAAATAAACGTTTTCAATATTTACATCACCTTTTATGTGCTCAGGAAGAACGTTATTATCACATTCAATTTCTTTCTTGGCATCTATAATTTCAAAAACACGCCTTGCACAAGCAAATGCGCTTTGCAGTTCTGCAAAGACCCCTGAAATTTCATTGAACGGCTTCATATACTGATTTGCATAACTTAGAAAACACGAAAGATTTCCTATGCTCATATTTCCATTTATTGCCGACAACGCACCAATAACGCCTACGCTGGTATACACAAGCCCATTTACAAACCTCGTACTCGGATTAGTCAGCGACGAAAAGAATGTTGCTTTAATGCTCGTTTTTTTAAGTTCTTCATTTATTTTTGCGAATCTTTCGATTGACTTTTTCTCATATCCAAACGCATCTACAACCTTTTGATTTGTAATCATTTCCTCAATAAATGATGACATATCGCCTCGAATCTCGGTCTGCTTTTTAAACATATTGAATGTGCTTTTAGCAATAAACGATGCAACGAGTAGCGAAACTGGTGTTGCAACGACTACTATTAGCGTAATTTTAAAATCAATAGTAAGCATGAACACGAGCGTGCTTATTATCGTAACAATGCCTTGAAAAAGCTGAGTGAACCCCATAATCAAGCCATCAGATATAAACTCTGCATCCGCTGTCATTCTATTTGTAATATCGCCATTTCCTGTGGAATCAATAAATCCGACAGGAACGTGCTGAATATTTGAGAATGCTGCATTTCGTATTTCGTTTATCGTGCTGAACGCAACACTATTTGTAAACAGATTCATTATCCATTGCATTGATGAACTCAATGCAACCATTATCAGAATTTTAGTAATAGTGAATATTATTTTTTCAAAATCGACATTACCCTGCGAAATCATAAAGTCAATAGCATTTCCTGTAAGTACCGTTACATAAAGCGAAGAAAGTACGCTTACAATTGCGCACAAAAGCGCAAAAACGAGATAATGAACTTTATTTTTCATAAAAGATAATATTTTCTTTACAGTATATAAATCATATTTTTTCATATAGTCCTCTTTAACTCAATCACATTTCATCTTCCGATAACTGCGACTGACATATTTCTCTATATACTTTGCACTTTTCAGCAAGCTCGCTATGAGTACCGATACCTGCTATTTCACCATCGCTTAATACTATTATTCTATTTGCATCTATAACAGATGAAACCCTTTGCGAAACAATAAATACTGTCATTTCAGGAATTTTTTCCTTAATTGCTTTTCTGAGTTTTGCATCAGTTGCATAATCTAACGCAGAAGCGCTATCATCAAGAATCAGTATCTGTGGTTTTTTAACGAGCGCCCTTGCAATAGTAAGTCTCTGTTTTTGACCACCGGAAAGATTTTTACCGCCTTGCGATATTATGTAGTCGAGTTTTTCTTTTTTGGTATTTACAAACTCTTCGGCTTGTGCAATCCTAAGTGCTTCAAAAATATCATCATCGCTCGCATTGGAATTTCCAACAAGCATATTATCCCTTATGCTTCCGCTAAAAAGCGATGCCCTCTGTGGAACAACTCCGATTATATCTGTTAGAGTTTCTTTTTTTAATTGTTTTATATCTACTCCATTTATCAAAATGGAGCCTGAGTTTGCATCATAAAATCTTGCAATTAGGTTTACAAGTGTTGTTTTACCTGAACCTGTACCGCCGATTATGCCTATCTTTTCGCCTTTATTTGCAGTAAATGATATATTGCTCAAGGCAGGTTTTTTAGAACCATTATACTTGAAAATTACATTATCAAATTTAACAATATTATCGTTTTTATTATTATCAAGGCTTTGAGCACCGTAAGAAATTGATGGTTTTATCTCAAAAACTTCATTTATTCTTTTTGCAGACGCTGTCGCTTTCGTCAGCGTTACAACAAGGTTTGATATTGCAATCAGCGCAATAAGTATCTGCGATAAATAATTTATAAGCGCAATTACCTCACCCTGAGTAATGCTTCCGGAATTAACCTTTACTCCACCAAAGTAAATTACTGCACATATTGCAAGATTTACAATTACATATGTAAAAGGATTAAGAAGCGCTGATATTTTTCCAACACCTATCTGCTCTTTCATTAAATCATCGCTTGATTTATTAAATGTTTGAATTTCTTCATTCTGCTTTGAAAAAGCCCTTATTACTCTTGTTCCTACAAGATTTTCCCTGACATGAAGTGACACATTGTCAAGCCTCGACTGTACACGCTTATAGCGTGGAACAGATTTACTCATTACAAGATAAATTATAAGCGCAAGCACTGGCGCACATATAAGAAATATCAATGCAAGCTGCACATTTATTGTAAATGACATAACTATTGCACCTACTACAATAAACGGTGAACGCAAAAGCAATCTCAAAATTAGATTTACTCCTGTCTGAACCTGATTTATATCACCCGTCATTCTCATAATCAATGTAGGTATACCAAGTCTATCAAGTTCGCTGTATGAAAACCTATTTATATGTCTGAACATATCATCTCTAAGTTCGCATCCGAACCCTACGGCAGCCTTTGCGGCAAAATACTGCGCTGTTATCGCAAATGCAAATCCAAGCACCCCGAACAACACAAGCACTCCGCCCAACCGGTATATAAGTGCTGTATCTGCATTGTTTATTCCCTCATCAATCATTCTTGCCATAACTATCGGC
This sequence comes from uncultured Eubacteriales bacterium, assembly GCA_902797145.1. Classification (GTDB taxonomy): domain Bacteria; phylum Bacillota; class Clostridia; order Christensenellales; family CAG-138; genus RUG14239. Next base: position 11,632 of record CADBRR010000013.1, read on the forward strand.
ACAAGCAGCTCCATACATGCTTCAAGGAATTTGAATAGTGGACCTGTTATGCTTTCAAGTTTATAGTTTTTAAGATATCTAAAAAGTTTTCGCATATATTACTCCAACTTAAAATCATATTAATTCAATTTATATTTTAACATAAAAAAAGAGACAATACAAGCTATCATCTCTTTTCACCAAGATATATTCATCGGCACAGCGTATGTAGAAAATTTAACATTATGCCCCATATCAAAGTTATCAAGCGCTTTGATAAGACCTATGCACCCCACTTGAAACAAGTCGTCTGCGTTCTCTCCTCGGTTTGTAAATTTCTTAATAACGCTTAAAACAAGTTTTAAATTCGCATTCAAGAATTGCTCCCTTGCTGTCTTATCGCCTTGTTTGATTTTTTCGAGCATTTCCATACTTTCGTTTGCGCTCAATACCGGTATTTTTGATGTATCTACACCACATATTACAACTTTATTCATATTTTCCCCCTTTAATATATATATCATTAAGATTTATCGGAATACTATCTCCGCCTATTCTCGGAATTACGCTTGAATAGTCAAAGTTTTTGCTATAATATATATCGCATTTAAAAAGCTCATTTCTCATTATATCGTATAGCCTTTCCTTATCAGATTTATTTTTCTCATAATTAAGTTCTTCGCTTATAAATTGTATCGGCTTATTCGTCATAATTTTTGCATATGGCGTAAATACATTTCTATAACCTTTATTTAAAAGCTTGAATGATAATTCCACATCGCCTCCGATTTTAGTAAAAGAATCATCAAACCCCGATACTTCCATAAACTTTTCAGATTTTATCATCAAACACATTTCATCTGCTATTGTTATATTTTTTATTACATTTATAAATTCATTTGCTTCGTTTGAGTCTTCTACCCCTTTGAACAAGCTTTCATACCAGCCAGTAAGTCCCTTTATATAACCGCAACTAACTATTTTATTTTGGCAATCGACAATCTTTCCAGATACAGCGCCTATTTTTTCTCTGCTCGCCTGCTCAAGCATATTTTCAATCGCATCATATGAAATAAATTTGTTATCTATATCAAAAAACAAAAAATACTGACTTTCTGAGTTTTTAGCTCCCACATTAAACATTCTGTATTTATTATAATTGTTTTCAAGGTATACGATTTTTGCAAGCGAATATTTGTTTAACTCATCGTAATATTTCAGCAATTTTTCATTGTCGGAACCGCCATCGGCAATTATAAACTTATAGTTTCTATATCCGGTCATTTCCTCTATGCTTTCAAGGCAGTTTTTAAGCTTATCATAATCGTTATATGAATTTATTATAATCCCTACGTTATCGCTGCTTTTTATTCCATATCTTACTCGGAAGCTGTTTTTATATATTCCGCTCAAAACATAACCATCTTGTATATTGTTTTCAACTGCTTCGATACCGTTTTTTTCGTCAATTTCAGGCTTTCCATATGCGTTTGTATATAAAACTTCGCTTATATGCTCTACATTCTTTGCCTTTTTTACTGCCTTGATTATAAAATCATACCATTTTTCACCATATAACGATTCTGGATACAAATCAAGATTTTTCCTGTAAAGAACCGCATTTCCTATATAGTTATAGCTCAATAGCGTTTCATAACTTACATCAGGTTTAAAATGAGGTTTTGTCCGTTCTCCGCTTTTATCAAATTCATCTTCATCAGAGTAAACAAAATCGTTTTTATTTTCGCAAAAAATACTCAGTGACTCCGCATAAAGAACATCGCCTGCACTCATAAACATTACAAATTCACCATTGCAAAGCTTTATTGCTCTATAAATAGGTTCTTTTTCCGTACAATTTAAATACATTATTTTTAGCTTTTCGATTTTGTTTTCTATCTTGATGTTTTCATTTAAACAAACGCATAGAACCTCATAATCCGAATAACTCTGTTGAGCTATCGAAAGAAGTGTTTTTTCAAACGCTCGTATGTCTTCCTTGCTTTTTAAAATGCAAATCAGAGAAACAGAAACTTTGATTTCCATTTTTTCCTTGTTTTTTGCATATAAAAAATCGACATAGTTATTTTTATCAAAGGAAAAGATTTTTTTCATAATTCTTTCATCTCTTTCTTATTTTACTATATCGATATTTTGCACAAATATTTAGTTTTAAATTCAATTATTCCAAACTTCGCACTACATAATTTCTGATATTATTTTGTCTGAAATAGTCGTAAATGTATCTTCTACGCTGCACTCGATGCAGATATTTGAATAGCTTTTATACTTTTCATATCTTTCTTCATATAGTTTTTTCATACTATCAACACCGCCTGTTAGCAAGGGTCTTTCCGACATATCGGAATTTATAAGCCTTTCAAGTGGCATATCTATGAAAAATACAGTGCCGCTCTTTCTCATAATGCTTATATTTTCATCATTTGTTATTATTCCTCCACCTGTTGAAACTATATTTCCAGCCATATATGATAATTCTTTTAGCATTTCAGTTTCATAACATCTGAACGTATTTTCGCCACAGTTTGCAAAAATATCCTTTATTTTCATTCCGCATTTTTTCTCAATAAGCTCATCTGTATCAATAAATTTTCGGTTGAGTCTATCAGCTAAAATCATTCCTACACTCGTTTTTCCACTACAAGGCATTCCTATAAGATATATATTGCGATAGTTTTTCTGTACAGATTTTGAAATATCCATAAGGCACAGGAACAGTCTTTCAACATATTGTTCATACTCTTTATCATTTAGCAAACGCTTTCTGCTTTCTATAATATCATTTTCTCGCTTTGAGTCAAGAATCTCGAGTCCGTTTTTCTGCTTATATTCAACTATCTGTTTTGCCGTATTAAACCTGCGTTTTAGCAAAGAAACTATTTGTTCATCAATTTTATCAATCTCTAATCTTAATTTTCCAATGTCTTGTTCCATATTATTCACCCATAAGTTCAAGCAGCGATAAAGCGCATATTGACTCGATTACAACAGCGCCACGTGGAAGAATACATACATCATGTCTGCCTTTAATTTCAATTTCTGTATTTTTTTTATTTTTTAAATCAACAGTTTTTTGCTTTAATGCAATTGACGGAATCGGTCTAAATGTCACTCTGAACACAATAGGCATTCCATTTGTAAGTCCGCCATTTATTCCACCGCTATTGTTTGTTATCGTTACAACATTCCCTGAATCATATATAAATTCATCATTCGCTTGACTTCCATACATTGAAGCAAAATCGCACCCGCTGCCAAATTCTACCGCTTTTACACCAGGAACTGAAAAAGCCAATGATGAAATCATACTTTCAACAGAACCAAAGAATGGTTCACCAAGTCCAACAGGTATATTTACAGCACAACATTCCAGCTTACCACCAACAGAATCGCCATTAGCTCTTGCCTTATTCAGTTCATTTTCAAACTCACTTTCTTCATCTGCATTTCCGATTGAAACTATTCTTGAAGAAATTTTTATTCCGTGCGGTCTTAGAATTTGCTTTGCAATACTTCCTGCGAAAACAAGCGGTGCAGTTATCCTGCCCGAAAAATGGCCTCCGCCCCTGTTATCGTTATATCCGCCGAATTTTACATATGCGCTGTAATCTGCATGGGATGGTCGTGGTATATAATTTGTAGGATATGCTTTGTGGTCGCAATCGGTATTTTTAATCATCATTGCAAGCGGTGACCCATCTGTCATTCCATTATATACTCCCGATAAAATCTCATACTCATCCAATTCATGCCTTGACAAAGGAAGTCTTCGTTTCATTTCAGAGTCAACCTCTTTAAAATCTATTTTAAAACCTGCTTTTAAGCCATCAATAACTATTCCTATCGCATTGCCGTGCGACTCTCCAAATATTGAAAGCTTTATTCTATTCCCCCATGTATTCACAGATATTTCCTCCTATATTCTTAAAAACTTCAAAAAAACTCGGAGCGCTTTTCTTTACTGCATCAACATTTTTTATTATAACAGGATTTTTACATACACATGATGCCATTGCAAGCGACATTACAATTCTATGATCATTATGAGAATCTACTGTTCCGCCATTTAAAAAGCCTTTGCCGTTTATTATAAGTTCAGAATCGTATTCTTCAACATCTGCACCTATTTTTGCAAGTTCTATCGCCATTGAATGAAGTCTGTCACTTTCTTTGTAACGCAAGCGTTTAGCATTAAATAGCCTCGTCCTTCCTTTTTTAGCGCAGGCAGCAACCACAAGCGTTGGAAATAAATCAGGAGTATTGCTTATATCAATATCGTCCTTTAATAAAAACTCCGTTATTCTTCTATCGCCTTGCAGAGAGTTGCTGTCAAGTCCCGATATTTCAATATTACTTCCCATAAAATTAGCAAGATAAAAATAGGACCCATAGCTCCAATCGCCTTCTATTACAATATCATTGTTTTTGTAATGCTGCCCTCCCTTTATTAAATAACCTAACGAATCCTCGATTATGTCAATCCCGAATCTTTTTAGCATATCAATAGTCATATCTACATACGGTTTAGATTCAAGCTTAGATATGAGCGTTATCCTGCTATCACAATCTACAAGTGGCAAAGCAAACAAAAGTCCCGATATATACTGCGAGCTAATATTACCATCAATTTTATATTCTCCGCCCTGCAAACTTCCGTTTATTGAAATAATATCTTTATCCGATTTACAATTTGCACCGATACATGATATATATTTATCGAGCGGTCGTTTCATAAGGCTATCTTTGCATTTAAATTCCGCACCGTTTTTCAACATTGAAATTGGTATAAAAAACCTTAATGTACTTGCAGACTCTCCAACGTAACCCATCGGATTTTGTTTTATGTTTCCACCGATTACAACAATATAGTCATCAAAGCATTTTATATCTGCGCCCACAATATTTTTAGCACAATCAATAGTTGCTTTTACATCTTCACTATAAACAACATTTTTTATTATGCTTTGTTCGTTTTTACATAATGCTGCGCATATTATTGACCTATGAAGCATACTTTTAGATGGAATAGCATTAACTTTTCCATCTAAAAATCTCGGAGTTATCTTAGCACAATTCATTATCAAAGCCTTTCAACACATACATAAAGTTCATCAAGTCCAATTTCCTTAATAAATGGCTCCCCAACATCATCAATAAATACTGCATCAATAGCTCCTCCTCTATTCTTTTTATCCTTATTTAAAAACTTAATGCAGTCATTTTTATAGTTAGCTATATTATGAGAAAGTGAATACTTATCAAGTATAGAATTAAGTTCATCTTTAATGCCTTTTCTTGTATATCCTTTTATTTCACCTATGCTGCAAATTGCACTCATACCTATCGAAACAGCTTCACCGTGTTTTAATTCATATCCACTTGCTTTTTCAACCGCATGACCGATAGTATGACCAAAGTTCAATATATGCCTCTCGCCATTATCAAAAACATCTTTTTCAACATATTTTTTCTTGACAAAAATGCTTTTTAATATCACATCTTTAACATTGATATTTGACCTATCGTATTTTTTAAACATCTCAAATAATTCTTTATCGCCTATCAATGCGCTTTTAATAGCTTCTGCCATTCCTGAATTGAACTCGCATTCAGGTAATGTATTAAGTGTATCCGTATCAATTATAACAAATGACGGTTGCCAAAATGAACCTACAAGATTTTTACCTTCTTCTATATCAACCGCTGTTTTTCCGCCTATTGAACTATCTACCTGCGCAAGCAGCGTTGTCGGTATCTGTATATAGCTTATCCCTCTTAAATATGTAGATGCTGCAAAGCCTGCCATATCGCCTACAACACCACCGCCAAGCGCAATTATGCAGTCGCCCCTTGTAATGCTTTTTCTACTCAAAAGCGAGTAAATATCATATACTGTTTTAATATTTTTGTTTTGCTCTCCGCCTTCTATTATAATACTTTCACATTCAAGTCCGCATTTTTTTAAAGAACATTCAAGCTTATCAAGATATAGCTTTGATACTATTTCATCAGTTATTATAGCAAACCTTTTATAGGGAAGCTCATTTTTTATAAGCTCCCCTGCATTTTCAAGAATATTATTTCCTATAACTATTCTATATGGATTATCAAGTTTTACAGAAATTGATTCTATCATATTTTTTCAGGCTCTTTTATTTCTCCCTCATTTTCAACTGTTACAGACTTAATTTTCATCTCCATTATAGGTCTGTCCATAAACATTGTAGGAACATTCGCTATCTCATCAACAACATCCATACCCTCTACAACATGACCAAATGCAGCATACTGACCATCAAGATAATCTGCATCAGCGTGCATTATAAAAAACTGTGAGCCTGCAGAATTAGGGTTCTGAGCCCTTGCCATTGAAATAACGCCACGCTTATGCTTTATGGGATTATTAACGCCATTCATTTTAAATTCACCCTTTATTGAATAACCAGGTCCACCCATCCCCGTTCCGTCAGGACAACCGCCCTGAATCATAAATCCTTTTATTATTCTATGGAATGTAAGTCCATCATAAAATCCCTTATTTGCAAGATATAAGAAATTGTTTGCTGTTATAGGTGCAGCTTCTTTGTCAAGTTCAAGTTTTATCTTCCCGCCATTTTCCATTTCAATCGTTACCATAATAATTTCTCCTTTTGATTATTTCAATATTCCGCTTGCTTTAAAATGTATTGCATTCGTTAATTTATCCCTGCCAACGATAACAAACTCATGATTTTGTTCATGTGCGCTAATATTAATAACATTATCAGGCATTATTTCTTGAGAGTAATGAATGTTTAGCTCCTCAACTTCTCTATTATCAAGTGTATCGAGAACCCATTTTATATAAACAGCATTATTCACATGACCATTTGAATCTATTTCTTCTAAAATTGGGCTGCGTTCAAGATTCTTTTCAAAATCGCAGTTGATATTTATATTGTCGACCTTTACAATTTCAGCTTCAAAGCCTTCCTCATCACGCTTCCATATGTCATCGACCGTATCTGAACGCATTATTTCCCTCGTTTTTTCATCTACGAGTATCCATTCAGATACTGATGATGCAAGAACATTTCCATCACTATCTTCAAACTTAAAATATCTTGGGAAAACGATTCGTTTTGCACAAGTAGATGCTGTAATACCTATTATGCGTTCATTGAGCATCGGAGCTCTATGAATTACAAATTTTGTCTTCGCAACCATCCACACAACACCATGATGCTTTTTTATATCGTCTTTGCCTACACCTGTAACAAAGGAATGCTCCGCTGCCATATCCTGCATTATTCCTGCAAGCGCATCAGGAGTAGCTTTGCCATTTTTATCCGTCATTGAATTATCAACAATAAATTCTTTTTTTAACAAATTAATTACCTCCATATATTACAGATATATTATAAACCATTATTTCTTAAAAATAAAGGACTATTTTACTTTATGTAAAACAGTCCACGCTTTTTTAAACTATTAAATTAAGATTAGTTTGCAGCTGCTTCTTCAACAGCATAAACGCTAACCTGTTTGCGGTTGTTGTGCTTTGTTTCAAAACGAACAACGCCGTCAACCTTAGCAAAGAGTGTGTCATCCTTACCGATACCTACATTAGTACCTGCATGGAAGTGAGTACCACGCTGACGAACAAGAATGTTTCCTGCAAGAACAAACTGGCCATCTGCACGCTTCGGTCCAAGTCTCTTGCTTTCGCTGTCACGACCGTTACGAGTACTACCTACACCTTTTTTATGAGCAAAAAGCTGAAGATTAATATTCAACATTGTGTTAGACCTCCCTCTCTGTTATTTTGAGGTAATTACCATAATTTAAACCAATGGATTTTAAACCCATATACATTGAACCCAAAATTATTTCCGCATCATGAACTGCCTGCTCTGACGATTTTTTATTATCAATTCTGCAAGCAATAAATCCTTCGCTTATAATATAGTTCGTTTTTACACAAGCTACTTCAAGCAATCCGTTTACAGCACTTTGTGTCAATGCAGAAATCGCAGCACATACAATATCTTCGCCATGCGGAGCATATCCCGAATGACCTATTGCCTTAAAGCCTACTATCCTGCCTTCATTGCGAAAAATAATTATATCTGTCATAACCTGATAATCAATTAAGCAATGGCTGTAATCTTAACCTTTGTGTAAGGCTGACGATGACCCTGCTTTTTCCTGATGTTCTTCTTGGGCTTGTACTTGAAAACGATAACTTTCTGACCCTTGCCGTGTTCAACAACTTCAGCTTCAACCTTAACGTCGTTCAATACGGGCTTGCCAACCTTAACACCGCTTTCATCACTAACCATCAATACTTCGAAAGCAACCTTTTCGCCAACTTCGTTCTCAATCTTTTCGATTACAACTTCGTCACCAACTGCTACTTTGTACTGCTTTCCGCCTGTACGGATAATTGCATACATAGTGTTTGTTCCTCCTTCATGCGATCTCGCCCATGTAATCGGCGCTACAAATATATTTTGAATTTGCACACTTTAATAGCCGACATGGAGCGGCTTACCTTGATTATTTTAACATATCCGCATATATGTGTCAACACTTTTTTCTTAATTTTTTCTTTATTTTCTGCGGTTTATCATCGTTTTTTATATGCTTTAAATCAAACTATATTTTTTGATAATATGATTGACAAAATATACTTTAAAATGTACAATAATACATATATTTCCATTTATAGGAGGGAATTTTATGGCTAATTTACCTAAAAAAGAAACTTTTACTTTTGAATATCTTCCGCATAATGTTGCTGAACTTCAAGCTTTTAAAGAAGCAGAAATGACTTCTCCGTTTATGTCGGCTGCTCTTTCAATACTCGCACTTTGTGAATATGAAAACAATCCTGAGGAATCAATCAATATGCTTGATTTTCTCAAAGGGCCTCAGCCACTCAGCACATATGACAAACAATTTCTTCGTGACAGGCTCGTTCAAAAAGGTTATGTTCCCCGCTCTTTCCTTGCAGGAACAAGTCCGCAGAACGACTATACTCCATCACAGCCATATACTGTAACTATTGAAGATAATCCTTACTCGTATATCAATGATGGTTATGCAGTAATGCACTTTAAATCATCGGGTGCAGATTCGTTAAGGCAACTTACGATGAGGCGCAAGGGCGATAAATGGTATTTGTATAATATATCTTGTTTGTCGGATATTCGTCAGCCTCAGAGTCAGGATCCATGGGCATAAATATTTTTTAATACGCAGCGGTTCAATCCGCTGCATTTTCGTTTTTAAGCAGTTCTACTATACCAATTTCAAGTACTTTTGAAAATCCAACTATTTCTATATCTGTTACAAATCTTTTGCCTGCCTCAATTCTTTGAACTGCGTTTTTGTCTATATCAATTCCTACAAGCTGCATTCTGTCTGCAAGTTCCCGCTGTGAAATTTTCATTGCCGTGCGAATTTTTGAAATATTCTTGCCACAAATATTGTTCCTGCCGTCTTTTGTCTGGTTTATGAACATAAAAGTACTCCTTTTTGACATTTAGTGCTTGTCAATAAGGTGAGTATATGTTATAATAATTAAAAATATGACATTTAGTGAGTGTCAAAATATGGATATAAACAAAAATGGACGATTTAAATACCAAGTTTTGTAAACATTGTGGTGCAAAGATACCTGTAGATGCTGTTTTATGCACAGTATGCGGAAGGCAAGTAGAAGAATTAAAATCTTCGCAGCAGCCCAATATAACAATAAACAACAGCAATTCAAGCGTAAATGCAAACGTGAACACAAATGCTAATATAATCGGAGCAGGAATGCTTGGAAAGCCACGAAACAAGTGGGTCGCACTTATATTGTGCTTATGTCTTGGATTCTTCGGTGCTCACAAATTCTACGATGGTAAAACAGGTATGGGAATACTTTATATATTTACAATGGGGTTGTGCTTTGTTGGCATAATCATTGACTTTATTGCAATTCTTGGAAGACCAAATCCATACTACATTTAATCATATAAAACAAAAATGCAGCTATTGTATCGCAAATTCATACATAGCTGCATTAAAATTACCCGATTTTACGCTCTAAAATTATGACCGCAATCATGGCAGAAATAAATTCTTCTTCTATTTGAGAACCATCTCTTTGACTGCCATACATGACCCTTTCCCATAACAATGTGAATTATTGCCATCCACCAATCGTATACGAAAAAAATCATCATTCCAATCATCCACCTGCACATAAGCCACATAACATAATAAACCCCAAACAAAACCGTCCATAAACAACCATGTTTGCTTGATTCATTTGATAATTGTACTTTTGTACTTCCGCATTTTGGGCATTTAACATTAATTGCCATTTTAATACCTCCATTTGTAATATTTTTGTTTACATATGTAATACATATGAATTTTAATATATTTTGTTCGCATTGTCAAGAATATTATAAAAATTTTGTAAAATACATACAAAAAGCGCAAAAAACTGAGATTTTGATAAAACAATATTTTCATCTTTTCAAAAAGTCAGCATATTTCGGTATTTTTAAGTAAATGAATAACTCAATGGATTATAATTAAACGCCAAACTATCATAATGATTTTCACAAAAAAAATAAGCTTCTATACATATATATCATCGTATGGTATTAAGATTTTATTTGATTAAAGCCTAACACGCATTACATATTCTCCCCATTTATTCGCTTGCATATCTGTTTTTTACTCAAGCCGCCAAAAACTTTATTGAACAAATCATAATCTGCATTTTTTGGAAGTCAAAGGCAGGAAAACAATTCTTGTCTGAATGCTTCGTTTTCTTCATTTAAGATATTATCCTTAAATGAACAATAGGTCTTATATTTATATTTATTTTTATCAAAAATCGAAGTTGGTATCACAATACTAACGCTTCCGTGCGGTGATGAATAACCCCTAAGATACTTTTTCAATTTTTCAGATATTTTATCGAACGGAAGATATGTTTGTGCAAATCCCCATTCAACATACAGTTTATACTCTTGCTCTGGAATTACTTTATCCCTCATTAAAATATCTTGACTAAATAGAGTCGCATTAGACGTTCGTTTAATAACTTTTGTACATACTAAATTAAATTCAATATCTTCAGGCTTCAAACTCTTATGGCATACTACCTCATGTGTTCCCCAAATAATATCGTTATCAGAGCAGATTATCATTTTTCCCAAGCGGAATTGTCGATAATTCATCAGCTTTCTACTTCATAAGACATTATTTCTCCTTGTGCTACTAAATAAAAATATTCTATACTTTATGAAAAGCTTCTATAAAACAACAATTTAACCCAATACCATCGGGTAATTGCTTTTGAATATCCTCAAACGCATCTTTTCCAGTGCGATCAGTGTCACGCCCCAAATAATTCTTACCTTCATATTCTATTTCGATACAATGTTCTTTAGGATAAATCTCGTCGTGACATTCAACGCTGTATAACTCTTCAACATCATAACTGGATATTATTTGTGCATTTGCCGTAATTTTCCCTTAGGTGAGTTCAAAGTAATTTATTTTTTGTACCGCTTCATTGCTTCGTACCACGCAGGCGCAAGATATCTGTCCCATTCTACTGTAAATCTTCTCGCTTTGAACCGAATTTCAAACCATGGTTCAATCCCTGCTCCCTCAATAGCAAAACCGTCTCCGTCAACTATCGTATGGCTATAGACCTCGAATCCTTCACGCAGTTCATCGGTAATCTTTTTCATCGCTTCTTCTCCGCCGTATATAATCTCCGGTGTCACTGGTATGTAGTTTCCATCTTCATCTGTTGTCCAATTACGCCCAATATCATATGTTAAATCGCTCACGCCGTCAAACGTGATGCAAGCCTTTTCTATTTCAAGGTCGTATCCTTTTGGATTTTGCTTTGCATCACGGCTTATGTTCAGTGCGCTAACCCATACTCTAATACTGTCTTTTGTCACACAATCAAGTTTGAAGACAGAATCGTGAAATTCAAACACATTCTGTTTTTCTCAGATTCGTTTCCATCAATGCCACAAAATAGCGAGGTACGGAAACAGAATGAAAGCTGTTGCTTTGACGCATAATGGAGACATTCGCATTGACCACTATTGAAGCGAAGTTACCCACGTTTGTTAATAATTTTAGCAGGAGTTTATTAATTAGTAATGTATCTTTGTTTCGTAATTAGCCCATTTACAGCGGGCAACTTCAATAAAACCCCGATGCTTTTGCATCGGGGTTCTGGAGGCGCCACCCAGATTTGAACTGGGGATGAAGGTTTTGCAGACCGCTGCCCTACCACTTGGCTATGGCGCCATATACTATTTTTAAAGAAAAAAATGGAGCGGGAGACGGGGCTCGAACCCGCCACCTCTGCCTTGGCAAGGCAGCGCTCTACCAAATGAG
>CADBRR010000014.1 GCA_902797145.1 uncultured Eubacteriales bacterium
AAAAAGAAGGCAATTATATTTCAAATTGCCTCCGAGTTATATTTTTTACATTATGCCTTTGTTGCAAGGAACTCATTGAGCTTTGCTTCGAGATCGTCAGCGTTAATGCCGTGAACCTGACAAGCCTGTTCAAGTGTTTCGCCATGTGCCATAATGCAGCCGAGGCAGTGCATGCCTGAAGCCATAAGAATTTCAGCAAGCTCGTTATCAGCCTGGAGAATATCTGTAATCATCATATCCTTTGAAACCTTCATGTTTTTAATCTCCTTTCAAAAAACTCTTTATAAATATTATATCACAAAAGGCTATGTTTTCAACCGCTTTTGATTAATATATTTATTAGAGTGTTTCAAGTTCCGCAAGATAACGGAGGATTTTAGTTGCATCTGATGCGTCGATTATTCCGTCACGATTTACATCGCTGGCAAGTAATTGAACATCTGTAAATTCTTCAAGCTTTGCAACATAACGCAAAATTAAAGATGCATCATATGTATTTACTTCTTTATCAAGGCTTGCATCACCACAAGCAAATATGGATTCAATAACTGCCTTTATTTCAATATCTTCACCAACCATAATAAAGCTTGTATTCTGTGCGCTCTTGTCAGCAAAAACAACTCCGCTTTCCGACTGCCATTCGATGAATCTATAACCTGTCGGGACTATTGCCGAAACATAAACCCATTCATTCTCACTTGCTGTTTCACTCGATGATATACCGTCAACTACATTGACATAATATTTTTTGTTGTTGAGCGAACTGTCAAAATCGGGGGTTACCTTGCCTTCGCCTGCAAATACTTCAACATTTTCACTTGTAATATTTGATGAAATTCCGTTTGTTATATCAATATTGTTATAAACAACATTTTCTATCTCATTGTATTCATCATCATACTCTTTATATGAATAATTGATGTTTTCATTGCCGCTTATATTAATTCTATATTCGTTATCATCAAGCATAATTGAAACCATATCGCCATCAACGATTACAAAAACGTCTTCCTTAACAACACTTCCGTTGGTTATCTTCGCAACAATGTTATCGTTTGAATCATATACGATAATTTCTGCATCGCTCAAAGAACGAGTGTTATTAACCTTTGATGACACTATCGAAATAATATGATGTATCGGATTATATTCTATCACAAATGTAGTATAGCTTGTTCCGAAATATTCTCCTATGCCTTCGATGTAAACTTTTGCAAGTCCGATTTTTACATTGTCCTCATATGATTTAATCTTGAAATCTTTACCTTGCTCTAATTTCTTGCCTGCAAGGAAAACTTCTATATCGGGTGTTATTTCTTTGCCTGTATAGTAGAGTGCATCGCCATTTATTACATTTATTTTTGCATACTTCAAATCTTTCTTGAAATTAAGATTCATCTGGCTTGCATATTTTCTATAAATAGCAGGATGATCATCTTTAAGGCTGTAACACCAACTATTCTTAACTAATTCATAAGCATATTCAACGTTCTTTTGCCCTTGAATGAGTACAGCAGGAGCGCTTTTTACAAACTTGAAAAATACAATCCTATTTGTAAGCTTGCTGTCAATTTTATCTACAAGCTCACGCATATATTTTATGTCAATAAGATTGAGGTTATGTACGCACTTTATCGATTCTTCAAATGCAAGCGCATCCTGTAAGCTGTGAGTTTGCTTGTATTTGATACCTAAATCCTTTGATGATTTTACCGCAAGTTCCCTTATCTCATGCAAACATTCGATATAATAGTAGCTCTTATTAAGTTCATCTGTATTGTAAATGTCATTACTAAGCTCAATTCCAAGTGTAAGACCGAGTTTTACAGCTATTGCTTCGGGGAATTTTTTTACAATTTCACCCCATACCACATCAAATACAGCATCGAACATAGACTCAAGTCCCGTCATAGCCAGCTCTTTTGATAAAACTATTTCTTTAGAGCCCATTACTACATTTATTACATTTTCGATAGCACTCCTCAAGAATAAATTATTTTCTTTTCTGTTTTCATACATTTTATAAAGCATTTCTTTCATTCCTTCGGAGCATTCATCTAATGTTTCATACAACGCACATCTGATGTTGAACTCTTCGAAGTTCTTTGATATTGTAACCAATACAGAGAGAATATCCAGTCCAATTCCCAATTTATCTGAAACTTCATTTGTTTGCGTAAGTAACTCTCTTATTTTAGCTTTATCTGCATCCGACCAGTATTTCGCTAAATCCGTACTGTCGTTTATGATTCCAAATTCATCAAATTTATCAGCCATATACCCCGATACTTTGCTAAGATTTTCAGTGGCATTTGAGAATGTACTATCTTTGTTCAACTCTTCACCATATTCAAAAGCTATCATTGATAAAAGCACAGCTTCATAATATTTTTCCTTTGTTAGCATATCATCATAAATATGTGATGGATCGTTTACTGCATTAGAAAATTCCCAACCATGAAGGCTTATGCAAAAACCTACGTCTGTCCTAATTGAATTATAGAATATTTCTGAAGGACCTTTGTGATTGTATATAAGCGAATTTATCATATTATTATGAATGCTTCCCGGTTCAAGCCACTTGTCAGCCCTGTATTGCGTCAATGTAAAATCGCTGTAATCCTTAGCTATTACTTTGACTTTCGCTGACAATGATGTGCTTGTATGCGCTGAAAATTCAAACGTTCCCTCTTTTTTAGGAGTGATTTCAACTTCTGCAACATGCTCGTTTTCTTTAGGCACATACATATCAGAACCAATTTTTATATCACCGATTTCTATTTCCGGGTCTGACATGAAAACCACTGAGTATATATCATTTTCTTCAGATGTATAAACTACAAGCAGTTTGATTTTTTCGCCAACTTCGGCATAAATGTTTTCTCCGAACGATGAACTGTCAAGCCCAACCTTGATTTGTTCGTTTGTCGGTGTATTGTCAGGCTGTGAAATGCAGATAGGTTTATTGCTGCTTGTTGTCGTTCCGTCTCCAAGTTGTCCATACTCATTATTACCCCACATCAACAGACTGCCATCTTTTTTGATTGCTGCACTATGCCAATCTCCAAGGCTCACTTGTGCTACATTGTCCATTATTTTTATCGGATTTGAACTATTTGTTGTTCCGTCTCCAAGTTGTCCATCTTCGTTATATCCCCACATCCATAGACTGCCATCTTTTTTGATTGCTGTACTATGCCACCTTCCAAGGCTTACTTGTGCTACATTATCCATTATTTTTATAGGCTTTGAACTATTTGTTGTTCCGTCTCCAAGTTGTCCATCTTCGTTATATCCCCACATACATAGACTGCCATCTTTTTTGATTGCTGCACTATGATAATCTCCAAGGCTTACTTGTGCTACATCATCCATTATTTTTATAGGCTTTGAACTGCTTGTTGTCGTTCCATTTCCAAGTTGTCCATACTCATTCCATCCCCACATCAACAGACTGCCGTCTTTCTTAATCGCTGCACTATGTTCATCTCCAAGGCTTACTTGTGCTACATTGTCCATTATTTTTATCGGGTTTGAACTGTTTGTTGTCGTTCCATTTCCAAGTTGTCCATACTCATTCCATCCCCACATCAACAGACTGCCGTCCTTTTTTATCGCTGCGCTATGCAAACCTCCAAGGCTTACTTGTGCTACATCATCCATTATTTTTATTGGCTTTATGCTACGTGTTCTTGTTCCGTTCCCAAGTTGTCCATACTCATTATTCCCCCACATCCACAGACTGCCATGTTCGTCAATACCTGCTGAATGGCTACCGCCCATACTTATCTGAGTGAACCTTACTTTTCCGTCAAACTCATCACTCTTATAACCAAAGTCACTTTCGGCACTCGAAATTTCCGCTATTGCGCCCGCTACACCCTGCATGGGACACACCATAACAACCATCATAACGGCAAGAACTACCGCCATAAGCTTTTTCATCATCTTCATTTTTGCTCCTTTGATTTAATTCAACAATGTTAATTTATGTTACACTTGATGCTTTTGAATTGTTGTAACAATATTATACCACATAACGAATTTTTTTCAAGGAAAACAATAGCCATCATAACAAAAAAACCACAGCCTAAGCTATGGTCTAACTGCGCATCAGTTTATTTATGTTGTTTTTTCAAACTTATTTCCGCATTTTTTGCAGGTAATAACAATTTTACCTTTTCCTCGTGGAACTCTCAATTTCTGTCCGCACTTATTACACTTGAAAACCTTATGTGTTTTTCTATCCTCCATATTCTTTTTAACGTTCAGAACAGAACTCCTTACTTTATAAAGGAACGCTTCAAATCTTCCATTTTCTATCTTTCTTGCGTTTATATCCTTTGAAAAAAACCTATATATCAATATTGCAATAACCGCAGTTTGCAGAGCAAGGAACACAATATAAAGCCACAGAACATTCCTTGAAACGTTCGTACCTATACTTAAAATCAAAAAAATTATAACGAGCAATCCGCTTAACTTATCAAATCCGTATCTGCCATTGAACATACTTTACCCTCCAGCATAACGCCCTCATACGCTTCGAGCGTCAATTCGATACTGTTATTATAACAGATAACCCGCCCGTCTGTAAAGATATTCGCATATTCGGTCAACAATTTAATCCTTTCGACATTATCCCCCTCGTTAAAATCATCTCCATAAAAAGTTATCGACTGTTTTATCCCCGAACTGTTGATAACTATCAAAAAATTATTTCTTTTAGCTGCGATAACATCGTCATTTACTGCGATAACGCAGCAGGCTCCTGAAATTTTCCTATGTACACTACACAGTTTTTTATAGAAATTTAATAATTGCATATTTTCTCTGCCATACGGATATGGTCTTCTATTGAACGGATCTTTTTCGCCCTCAAGTCCGACCTCATCGCCGTAATAAATGCACGGAACTCCCGGCATAAAGAATTGTATCATCGCAGCGGACATCTGTTTTAAAAATGTTTCATGTGAAACAATTTTGTTTTTTGAAAGTGCAGTTATTGACCGCCTCGTATCATGGGTTGACAAAATATTCATTAGCGAATCGAGCATAGGTTTCGGATAACTTTCTATAAGCTCCATTGTTTTATTTTTAAATTCATACGCATTTATTTCTCCGTTCATAAAATCAATTATATAATTCAAAAGCGGATAATTCATAACGCTGTCGAGTGAATCGCCGTCCGAGTAGGTTCTTCTATGCCCATACGAAATTTTATTCGTTGCATTTTCCCAGACTTCGCCTATGAGAACATTATCGCCAAGCAATTTTAGATGATTTCTGAACATCTTAATAAAATCATCAGTCAATTCATCAGCTACATCGAGTCTCCAGCCCTTAACGCCTGCATCTGCCCAATGCGAAACAACGCTTTTAATAAAATTTCTATAATCCTCGTTATCCTCATCAACTTCGGGAAGTGACTTAAACCCCCACCAATATTTATCCTTAATATACCAATCCTTTCTTTGCGTATTAAACCTTTTATACCTATCAAAATAAATGCTGTCATCGCCTGTATGCGAAAAAACTCCGTCAAGAATAACGTTGATTTTTTCACAAAGCTCCTTTAAATCATCGAATGTACCGAGAATAGTATCAATCATCATATAATCGCTTGTATCGTATCTGTGGTTTGACGGAGAAAGGAAAATCGGGTTAAGATAAATCGTATTTATTCCGAGTTTTTGAAGGTAATCAAGTCGTGAAATAATGCCCCGAATATTTCCGCCGAAGAAGTCGCATGGATTATAGTATTGTTTATCAATAAACGGAAGATACATAACCTCTTCATCAAAGAACATATGTTTTGTAGCTTGAAAGCCGAGCTCCAAGTGGCTTTCAATAGAACTATTTCCGCAAAATCTATCGGGAAAAATCTGATACATAACTGAATTTTTAAACCATTCAGGCGTTTTAAAATTCTTATCGTAAACCGTTATTTGAAACCTTTCCGAAAGAACAGGCGAATAATAACCTTCGCCGCTTTTTCCGCAGTAGTATTTATCTCCAACAATAAAGGCATAGAACACAAGTCCCGGTTTTTCGGGCATTTGAACTTGAAACTCCGTCATATCGCCAACATTTTTCCCCTCTATTATATCGTCGTTAAGAATTAGCAGTGCATCATTTGCTTTTATTCTCAATACGACATAAGATTCCGTTTTTACTGCTCCGAACGGGTATCTATATATCTTTTGCCTTGAATTGTGCATATTTTCACCTCCGTTTTTATTATTTTTTGTAATATATTATAAAAATAAACATAAATTTAAAACAAAAAACATAAGCGAGGATTTTATATGGCAGATACTAATATTTACAGAGATATTGCGCTCAGAACTGATGGTGATATCTATATAGGTGTTGTCGGACCTGTAAGAACGGGTAAATCGACATTTATAAAAAGATTTATGGATTTACTTGTAATACCATGGATTGAAAACGAATACGAGCGTGAGAGATTGATTGACGAACTTCCGCAGAGCGGTTCGGGAAAAACGGTTATGACGACGCAGCCTAAATTTGTGCCTAACGAAGCTGTTGAAATTGAAATTGACGATAACACGACAGCGAACATAAGGCTTGTTGACTGTGTTGGCTATATGGTCGATGGTGCGCTCGGAAGTCAGGAAGACGATAAGCCCCGAATGGTACGAACTCCATGGTATGACTATGACATTCCGTTTGAAGATGCCGCAGAAATTGGGACTCACAAGGTTATAACCGACCATTCAACAATAGGAATAGTAATAACGACTGACGGAAGCATAACGGGCATTGAGCGAGAAAACTACATTGAGGCAGAACAACGAGTTATAAGCGAATTAAAGGCTCAGGGGAAGCCATTTATCGTTATTTTAAACACTACATTACCGACAGGTGAAAGTGCCGTTTCACTTGCGGAATCACTCGAAGAAAAATATTCATGCCCCGTTATGCCTCTTGATGTTATTCATATGACCGATAACGATTTAAGCGATATAATGGAAAAAGCATTGATGGAATTTCCTATACAGATGGTAAGGCTCGATATTCCCGAATGGATGCAGTCTTTGAACGAATCGCATTATCTTATAAAGCGTCTTATGGATATTTCAAACGGCATAGGCGATGATATAACGCATATGAGCGACTACAAAAAAATACTTGAATTGTTCAACAGCGTTGAAGATTTCGAGGAAAATCCGGATATAAATGTTAATCTTGGCAATGGGGTTATAACAATATCGCTCGTTCCGCTTGCAAATATGTTTTATAGGGTTCTCAGCGAAGAATGTGGGTTTGAAATTTCAGATGATTATCATCTTATTTCAATGCTCAAAGATTTTTCAAAGGCGAAAAAGGAATATGATAAGCTCCACGATGCGTTATCGTCTGCATACATTCGAGGTTATGGGCAAGTTCCGCCTATGATGGAGGAAATGCAGCTTTCAGATCCTGAAGTTATACCGCAGGGAAGTCGTTATGGAGTTAAGCTTGAAGCAAAAGCAAGCGCATTGCATTTAATAAGAATTGATATTGATTCCGCTGTAACTCCTACCGTTGGCACAGAACAGCAAGCAGAAGAATTTGCAAAATATCTTACTGATACATTTAAGAACAACCCTGACGATATGTGGAACACAAGCATTTTTGGAAGACCGCTTTATGATTTAGTTGCTGATACTATGCGTGAAAAGGTCAACAGGCTTCCCGAAGACGTTCAATCAAAGCTTCAGGAAACAATCGGCAGAATGGTAAATGACGGTTGTAAAGGTCTTGTTTGCGTATTGTTATAATAATTTGTAATTAAAGAGCGGCTTCGCATTCGTGCGAAGCCGTAAAATCATTGTTGTATCTTTTTAAAATATTCTAAAACATCGTTAAGTGTCGGAAGAATTATCTCCGTCATTTTCTTTATTTGCTCATCAGGTTCTATAAGGTCAGGAACCATTATAACCCTCATTCCTGCTGCATATCCTGCCCTTATCCCGTTATAAGAATCCTCAATAACGAAGCAATTTTCACTCTTTTCGTTTATCTTCTGTGCAGCAAGCAGGAATATATCCGGCATAGGTTTGCTTCTTTTTACGTTATCTCCGCCTGTAACGCTATCAAAATAACCGAGTATTCCAGCATCTTCAAGCTCCGCTTTCACTCGCTTTTCGCCTGTCGATGACGCAAGCGCCGTCTTTATTCCGTTTGAACGGAGATATTCGAGTATTTCATGAACTCCACTTTTGATTTTAAACTTCTCTTTCTCATATCTTTTGTCCATTATTGAGCGAAGTTCTTTTCTGTATTCATCATACGGAACATCTTCCCCATGCCTTGACAGAAATATCTTCTTCGTTTCTTCGGCATTAACGCCTATGCAAGCACGACAAGTATCCTCAATTCCGTCAAGACCATACTTTTCGCCTATTATTTTCCACGTTTCCATATAGACTCTTTCGGAATCAAATATTACTCCGTCCATATCGAATATGACTGCTTTTATCTTATTCATATCTTATCCAAATATATAATATAATGCAACAACAATAATTATAATCATAACAAGTGTCATACAGCCACAGCCGCTGCCATATCTTCCTCTTCTTGGTGGTGGTGGTGGTCTGTGTCCAAACATAGGTCGTCTTGGCGGTCTTCCGAATCCTCCGCCGAATCCACCTCCCATTGGCGGTCTTGGCGGTCTTGGTCCTCTTCCGAAGCCTCCTCCAAAGCCTCCACCGAAGCCTCCTCCGCCCATTGGCGGTCTTGGCGGTCTTGGTCCGCCTCCGAAACCACCGCCCGATGGTCTTGAACCACCGCCTGACGGTCTTGAACCACCACCTGACGGTCTTGAAGGTCTTGCGCCACCGACTGCGCCTCCTGCAGCACCTTTCATTGACATATTTTTTCCCCCTTTCAAATTTCCCTATGATATTATTTTATTATATTACTTATGCAATTTCAATAGTTATAATAATTTTTATTAATAATGTACTGTTTATAACCCATTATATTTGTTATAATAAAATTAATCAAATTCTCCTTAATAATTTAGTAAAAAGCAGGGTTAAATCATAATGATATTACCCTGCCTTTTATTATATGGACAACAAAATTTTAAACAACTTCGTGGAAGCCTTTACCTACTATCTCGCTTGAATTTGTAACGATAATAAACGATTTATTATCAAGCGACTTAACATACTTTTTCAAGATCTGCGATTGTTTCCTTGTAAGGACAGCGAACATAATCGTTTTATTATCGTTGTTATATGCGCTTATGCAGCTTTTGCAAATTGTTGCGCTTTTTTTGAGGACGTTCGTTATAAACTCGCTGACAGCATTTTCAAATTCGGGGTTTATAACTATTGTGCAATATTTAGATGTATTTATTGTTACAGAAATTCTATTAACAATAAATACTTTTGCAAGGAAACCTACAACGCAGAAAAGCCACGTTTCTATTCCGAATACGAAAACTGTTGACATAACAATAAGAGAATCAGCAATAAGCAGTCCCAGCGAAACATTCATATTTGAATATTTCTTTATTATCATCGCTACAATATCAGTACCGCCTGTTGAACCGCCTACATTAAATAAAATTGCGCTTCCAACAGCAGGTAACATAATTGCAATAATCAATTCAAGCAACGGATGTGTTGTAAGAGGTTCTTCAAGTGGACATATCAATTCTAAAGCATAAACGCTCAACGACATTAGCGCACTACAATATACTGTCTTAATTCCGAAATCCTTACCAAGAAAAATAAAACCAACTACAAGCATTACCATGTTAATTATAAGTGATATTGTTCCTGCCGAAATGTTTTCAAATACTGCGCAAAGCACAACAGAGATACCGCTTACTCCACCTGTTGAGAAATTGTTTGGAAACTTAAAAAAGTAAATTCCAATTGCAATTATAAGAGTCCCTACAGTCATTATCAAAAAATCTAAAAATTTGTTTTTATTCTCAATCATAATTCTTTCCCCTTTTTTATTCCGTATGATATGATATATCCATTATTGAATTTTGTAAAACATTTTTTAAATGTACCTTTTCACAACCAAATACTTGTGGTATGATATTATATATATTATTTTATGCGGAGGCAACAATATGATAAACTTCCTAAACCTTAAATATTTTGTTATGGTTGCAAATGAAAAAAACATAACAAGGGTTGCTGAAAAAGAACATATTTCACAACAGGCGCTGAGCGGTCATATAAAGAAAATTGAAGATGATTACGGAATAACAGTATTTGACCGTTCAAACGGATTTAGCCTCACTCATGCAGGTGAAAAGCTTTACGATTATGCAACTGAACTTTTGAAAATCAAGTCCGATATGGACAATGAACTTTCGGATTTAAAAAATTATAGTCAGGGTATATTGAGCATAGGAATTTCATATACAAGAGGAAGTGCGTTTTTACCTGAGATACTTCCGTTATTCAAAAAACAGAATCCATATGTAAAGCTAATGATTGTTGAAAATAACTCAAAGGTTCTTGAAGATTATCTTTTAAAAGGTCATATAGATGTTTATGTTGGCACTAATACAAGGGAACATCCTGATATAGATACAATTGACCTATATTCTGAAAAATTATATCTTGTTATACCTAAAAATTCTGTTGATTTTGTACCGCAAAATAATATGTCAATTTCTGATTTTTCACACCTTGATTTTCTGATGCTTACAAAAGCAAATAAAATTAGAAAAATCGTTGATGACTACGCTATAAATAATAACATCAAGTTGAATATACAGCTTGAAACAGAAAATATAGAAACTCTGTTTTCTCTCGCTTGTCAAGGAATGGGAATAACTATTTATCCTGAACTTTTTCTAAAAAATCATATTAAACTTTTAAGCTCGGATAACTGTCCTGTTTATCTTGTGCAGTTAGATAATAAAGACTTTTCTGATATGCTATCAATAGGATATAACAACAAGCGATATCTATCAAGGCTTGCCCGTGACTTTATATCGCTTGCTCAAAGTGTTTTTTCGTAAAACTATTTTATAAAATGTTTCACATGAAACATTTTATATTTTTATTCCTTCAATATCGGATAAGGTTATTTCCTTTATATTATATTTTTTATCCTCTACATTTCGTTGTAAGTAGTTTTCTTCAGCAATATGTGCAATTTTCTGAATGTCATGAGAATTTATATGTCTTCCTGATTTTATTTCAGGACTTATAATTTCATCATATATTTTATCATTTATGTTACCATTATAAAAATATCCTTTGAAGAAAACTATTTCTTGAAAGATTCTCAAAAGCTCTGATGGAGTATATTCATTAAAAATGATTAGTTTATTCTGAATATTTGCTTCATTAGCTTTTTTTTCAATCAACTTTGCGTTTTCTTTATTGCTGCATTTGAAAATATAAACGCATTCAGGAAGTTTATTTAATTCAATTGAATCTATTTTATCATAAATTTCCGAAATATATGTTTTATTTTTTTGGAGCTTTGAAATACTTAATTTTTCACAATAATTTAGCTTTTTTTCGCTTGTCATATCAAGATAAAAGCAATATTTTGTAATTAAGTTTGCAACATAATTCCTTCCGCTGCCTGCTGAACCTGCAAGAATAAAAATAAATTTTTTATCCTGCGTTCCATAACTTAATTTCATTTTTTGATTATCAACAATACTCATTATATCATCAAAAACCTCTTCAAGAGCAATTGTATTTTCAATCATAATATTAATAAATCTTATCATGGTCATTCTATAGTTTTTATCAAGGTTAATTATCTTTTTATCAAGATAATTCGAAATTGTTTCTATAATTGAAATAATAATCGGATAATTCCTCTTGCACATCGGAAATGAATCTATAGAATTTGCAAAATGATAATATATATTGAACATATCATTGATTATATCGCTTATATATATTTTTTCATTTTTATTATTTTTGAAGTTTTTAATGCAAATATTCGATATATCTGCAAAAAATTTTAATGCTTTATCACATACATCTATATATTCACTTTCTTGCAACCCTTCATCAAAAATATCATTAGTTAATATTTTTTGACCGAAAATTTTGCTTATTATGTATGACTTTGCATCAATGTTGAGTATGCTTCTGTTTGCCATTTGCTTTATTGTCGAATAAAAAAACTCATAAAATTCAGAATTTATTCTCTTCTTAACTTTATCATTTTCATTTTCTAACATTATATTTAAAGCATCATGCAGCATATAATATGAATCTTTAGCAATATTTACCCCTGTTCTTTTTTCTATATATTTATGGATATTTTTGTCGAATATATCTAAACTATCAGAATCAATTTTTTCATTGCTCCATTTAACGGAATCGACAACACAATTTTTATTAAGATAATCGAAAATTTCTTCCTCGTACATTTTCATATTAGGAAGTGACATATCGACATCCTCAAAAATTGTTTTCATCATATGCGCAATATCTTCTTTTGATTTTTCTTTACGCTGCAAATTTGCATTATTATTTAAATTCATACCTATTGATTTTACCGCTAATAATATTCTGAAGTGGAGTTTAGCTCCACTTCATTTATTTTAAATTATTTAACTGAGTTTTTTAAGACCGTATTCGAGTCTTCTTAACGATTCATCCCTGCCAAGCAAGATTGCTATTTCAATAGCGCCACCGGGAGTAACCTGCTTGCCAGCCATTGCAATTCTTACAGGCCAGAGTAACGTTCCGTTCTTCAATCCGTTTTCAGCAGCCATATTCATAAGCAAGTCATGAATCTTTGTTTCTTCCCATTCATCAAGTGCTTTAAGCGCAGGAATTACCATTTCAAGCACTGATTTTGATACTTCGCTGTTTGTCTTTGACTTTTTATTTGTAAAGAACTCAACAGGATATTCTTCATCAAGCTTTACGAGGAAATCAACCATATCAGGAATCTGTGCGAAATATTCAACACGCTGACCAAGAATTTTGAACAAAACAGATGTGTTCATATGAGAAATTCCTGCCATTTCATACCATTTCATAGCGTGCTTTGTAAATTCTTCCTCGCTCAACTCTCTAATATACTGCGCATTAAGCCATGTCAGCTTTTCGTTATCAAAAATTGCAGGTGATTTGCTCATTCCCTTTACAGAAAACGCTTCTTCAAGTTCTTTAAGCGTAAATCTTTCACGTTCATCGCCGGGATTCCAGCCGAGCAATGCTACATAATTTACAATAGCTTCTTTAAGATAACCCTTATTTATGAAATCTTCATATGATGCGTCACCATTTCTCTTTGAAAGCTTATGCTGTGCATCTTTCATAATCGGTGTCATATGTATATACTTCGGAATTTCCCAACCAAACGCTTCGTAAAGCAAATTATATTTCGGTGTTGATGAAAGATATTCCATACCACGCATAACATGAGTTATATTCATAAGATGGTCATCTATAACATTTGCAAAATTATATGTGGGCATACCGTCAGCTTTTATAAGAACATTATCGTCAAGTTCCGAATTATTTACAGTAATCGTACCGAAAATTTCGTCTGTAAACGATGTTTCGCCCTCTGTCGGAACATTCTGCCTAATAACATAGCTTTGACCTTCAGCAAGTCGTCTTTGAATTTCTTCCTCGCTCATATGCAGACAATGCTTATCATATTTAAATGTTTCGCCTCTTGCCTGAGCTTCTGCTCTTCTCTGTTCAAGTTCTTCCTTTGTACAGAAGCAACGGTAAGCGTGACCGCTCTTAATTAGCTGTTCTGCGTACGGCATATAGAGATTTTTTCTTTCCGACTGAACGTACGGACCGAAATCGCCGCCAACATCGGGACCTTCATCCCAATTTATGCCTATATCCTTAAGTGTTCTATAAATCAATTCAACTGCGCCTTCAACATATCTTTCCTGGTCAGTATCTTCAATTCTCAAAAGGAATTTTCCGCCGTTTGCCCTTGCAAATAGGTATGCGTAAAGTCCCGAACGGAGGTTTCCAATGTGCATATATCCTGTGGGGCTCGGAGCAAATCTTGTCCTAACTGTCATTTTTTTATTCTCTTCCATAATCTATTTCCTCAATCATTTTTTATTTATTTGGCTTGAAACCATCTTTAAGTCCAACAACTCTATTGAAAACGAGCTTATCGCTTGTGCTATCCTTATCCATACAGAAATAACCAACCCTTATGAACTGGAACTTATCAAGAACTTTCGCATCTTTAAGCGACGGTTCTACTAAGCCATTTACTATTTTCAATGAATCAGGATTCAACTTTTCAGTAAAATCTTCAACTTCTTCATTATTATCATCGTTCATAAGCTGTTCATAAAGCCTAATTTCTGCTTCAACAGCATCTTCCTGTGAAAGCCAATGAATAGTTCCCTTTACTTTGCGTTCACATTCACCGCTCTTCGTTTCAGGATCATATGTTGCATAAATCTGAGTTACGCTGCCATTTTCATCTGTTTCATAACCCGTGCACTTGATTATATAACCGCCTTTGAGCCTTACTTCGCCGTCGGGTTTTAAACGGAAATATTTCTTCGGTGGGTCATATGAAAAGTCATCTCTATCTATATAGATGTTCTTTGTAAATTTCAATTTTCTTGTTCCTGCCTGCTCATTTCCCGGAAGATTTTCAAGCTCAATCTCTTCACTCTTTCCATCTTCATGGTTTGTTATTGTAAGCTTTACAGGGTCAAGGACAGCCATAACTCTTGGAGCTTTTAAATTTAAATCCTCTCTTACACAATGTTCAAGCATAGCTTGGTCAATCGTTGAATCAGCCTTTGCAACGCCAACTCTATCGAGGAAATCAAGTATAGATTCGGGAGTATAGCCTCTTCTTCTCAAACCACAGAGCGTTGGCATTCTCGGATCATCCCAGCCTCTTACAAAACCTTCTTCAACGAGCCTTCTTAAATATCGCTTTGACATTATAGTATTCGTAATATTAAGCCTTGCAAACTCAATCTGCCTTGGCTTCGGATTATTGAATCCGCATTTTTCTATAACCCAATTATAGAGAGGTCTGTGTGCTTCATATTCAAGTGAACAAAGCGAATGTGTAACGCCCTCAATTCCGTCCTGAATAGGATGCGCAAAATCGTACATAGGATAAATGCACCACTTATCACCTGTCTGATGATGCTTTATATGAAGTATTCTATAAAGTGCAGGGTCACGCATATTGATATTAGGCGAAGCCATATCAATTTTTGCACGAAGTGTATGCGTTCCGTCAGCAAATTCGCCATTTTTCATTCTTTCAAACAAATCGAGATTTTCTTCAACCGTTCTATCTCTGAACGGGCTGTTCTTTCCCGGTTCTGTGAGCGTTCCTCTATATTCACGCATTTCATCTTTTGATAAATCGTCAACATATGCATCACCGCTCTTTATGAGTTTTACAGCCAATTCATAACATTCATCAAAATAACTTGAACCGAAAACCATTTTATTCCAATTAAAACCAAGCCATTTTATATCTTCCTGAATAGCATCTACAAACTCAACATCTTCCTTTGTCGGATTAGTATCATCAAATCTCAAATTGCATTTTCCACCATACTTTTTAGCAAGACCAAAGTTTATGCACAATGCTTTTGTGTGACCAATGTGAAGATAACCGTTAGGTTCAGGCGGAAATCTTGTCTGCAATTCATTAAGTCTGCCTTCGAGGTCTTCTTCGATGAACTCCTCTATAAAATTTTTAACTTTTACCTCTTCTCTTACTTCTTCCATATAAATTCCTCAACTTATTAAATTTAAATTTTCTAAATCATTAAAGTTATTCACTTAAAGTATCGAAAATGTGGATTAAATCGTCCTTTGAATAATATTCTATAACGATTTTACCTTTCTTTTCGCTGCCATTTATCATAACCTTTGTTCCTAACAAATTACACAATCTTTCCTGCGCATCGTTAAGTTCAGGGCTTAATTTTTTCTTATTATCATCTTTTTTATCGTCTATCTTTTCGTTTTCAGAAAGCTTTTTAGCAATAGTTTCTGCTTCACGAACTGATAAATCTTTTTCAATTATAAGCTCTGCAAACTCAATCTGTCTTTGCTTTCCCTTAACCGATAAAATAGCCCTTGCATGACCTGCCTGTATTTTACCATCTTTAACATAATCTTGAACTTTTTCAGGAAGATTCAATAGTCTTAATGAATTTGCAACCGCAGGTCTGCTCTTTGAAAGCCTTTCTGCTGCCTCCTCCTGAGTTATATCATAATTATCTATAAGATTTTTAATTGCCAAAGCTTCTTCAATCGGATTTAAATTTTCCCTCTGTATATTTTCAATAAGCGAAACTTCAAGAACTTCTTTTTCATCAAAATCTCTTATAATAACGGGCACTTTCGTAAGCCCTGCAAGCCTTGCTGCACGGAATCTTCGCTCACCTGCAACTATAACATATCTTCCGCTATTTTCTTTAACTACTATCGGTTGAACTACACCATAGTTTTTAATTGACTCTGCAAGCTCTGAAAGCTTTTCATCATCAAAGCTCTTTCTTGGCTGAGAAGCGTTATTGTCAATAAGATATATGCTAATCTCATTTACTCTATCCTGCTGTGCAGAACCACTGCTGCCAATTAACGCATCAAGCCCTTTTCCAAGCCCTTTCTGACCTTTTTTATATTCAGCCATATTTAACCTCTCATTATTTTTCCGCATTTAAAACGAAAATATTCGTATTATTCATTAGAACCAACAATTTCTTCAGCAAGCGATTTATACGCTACTGAACCTGCCGACTTCGGATCATAAAGTGAAATCGGAACACCAAAGCTCGGCGCTTCACCAAGCCTTATTGAACGTGGTATTATCGTATCATAAACCTTATTTTTAAAGAATTTTCTTACTTCCTGAACAACTTGTGATGATAGGTTTGTCCTTGCATCAAACATTGTCAAAACTACTCCCTCAACCATAAGTGATGGGTTAAGATTATCACGAACGAGCTTTACTGTATTTAAAAGCTGTGAAAGACCTTCAAGCGCATAATATTCGCATTGAATCGGCACGAGCAGAGTATCAGCAGATGTCAGCGAATTAAGCGTTAATAAACCGAGTGACGGCGGACAATCTATAAAAATATAATCATAATAATCCCTTATTTCACCGAGCGATTTTGAAAGCTTTTTTTCCCTTGCAATCATATTTACAAGCTCAACCTCTGCGCCTGCAAGCGCAATCTCAGACGGAAGCAAATCAAGATTTTCAATGTTTGTCTTTATAATTACGTTCATTGCCGGAACATCGTCAATTATAACATCATAAATGCTCTTTTCAAGATAATCTTTATCTACACCAAGTCCGCTCGTAGCGTTTCCCTGCGGATCTATATCAACAAGCAGAGTCTTTTTCCCCATCTGTGCGATACAAGCGGATAAATTCACCGCAGTTGTTGTTTTTCCAACTCCGCCTTTCTGGTTAGCAATAGCAATTATTTTAGCCACACTCATTCCTCCGTTTTTCCCTATTTTAAATATTACTCTATTCATTATAAAATAAATCTTTTAATTTAACAATAGTTATATTAAAAAAATGTTTCATGTGAAACAAAATTTAATAAAAAATCCCTCAATAAATTCGAGGGCGAAATAATTATTTTAAAATGTTTCATGTGAAACAATTTTATTGTTTTTTATATGAATTTCAATATCTATTCCATCATCGTGTTCATTTTTTACCATATCAACACCGAATCCGCTTTGCTTCATAATATCAATAGCATAATTTATTGAATTCATAAACGCTTTATAATCCTTAACTCTTCTTAAAATAACAGGTCGTGGTTTTGCTCCGTTCGTTTTTTTGTCATACATATCATTAAGTATCTTATTCACTTGCGATTCTGTTTCCTTGACCGACATATTCTTTTCGCTTATCATCTTTATAACTAAAAGCTGCTGCTGTTCATCACGAAGTTTTAAAATACTCCTTGCGTGCCTCTCGCTTATTTTATATTTTATAATTGCCTTCTTAACAGCAGATGATAGTTTTAAAACTCTCAATTTATTTGCTATAAACGATTGACTTTTGCCAAGTCTATAAGCGAGTTCCTCTTGTGTAAGCGAATAATTGCTCAAAAGTGATGCGTAACATTGTGCTTCTTCTAAAAAATGCAGATTTTCCCTCTGCAAATTTTCTATCAATGCCATCATTGCAGATGTTTCATCAATAGTTCCTACCTGAACCACGCAAGCGACTTTTTTCATACCAAGGCTTCTAACTGCCCTTAGTCGCCTTTCACCTGCAATAAGCTCATATCTATTTCCTATTTTTCTAACTACGAGCGGTTGAATAAGGCCTACCTGTTTTATTGATTGAGCAAGCTCCTTTATCGTTTCATCTTCAAACGTATGTCGTGGCTGATATGGATTAGGAACTATGCTATCAACGCTTATTTCCTCATATCTTGTTATTTCTTTGCCATTATAACCAGTATCTTCAAAATTACTTAAATAATTATTATCTTTGTTTTTCTTTGAGGCATTCAAAAAATCGAACATTGCCATTTTACATTTTCCTCTCATTGCTATAATTTTCTGTATTATAACATATTTAGAAATAGAAAAATTATTTTTGACAATGAAAGACAAACAAAGACAGTAAATTACAAAATTTATAACGGATTTTTGCTTGCAGTACCCGCCTTTCTCGGATAAGCCTGCGGAGTTTTTCCATTTTTTGTTAAAATAACTATTCTTCTTTCACCCCAATCTGTATTTACAGCGTTAATTTGATAAGAACACTTTAATACTTTAAGCGCATTTTCTGCATTTTTTAATTCTTCATCAGCGGAAGGACCTTTGAACATAATACATTTACCGCCAACCTTTACAAACGGAACAGTGAGTTCGCACAAAACATTTGCAGGTGCAACAGCCCTTGAAAGCGAAACATCGTATTTTTCCCTATGCTCAGCAAGCCTTGCGCCATCTTCGGCACGTGAATGTATACATTCGCATTTAATATTGAGTTTATTTAGCAATTCCTTTAAAAAAGTTATTCTTTTATTAAGCGAATCGAGCAACACAACTTCAATATCATCTCTTATAATTTTAAGCGGAATACCGGGGAAACCTGCTCCTGTGCCAACATCTATACATTTCGCGTTTCTCTCGATATATTTAGATAACATAACGCTGTCTGCAAAATGTTTTTTTATAACATCATCGACATCTGTTATTGCGGTTAAATTCATTTTATTATTCCATTCGATAAGCATATTATAATAAATTTCAAACTTATCAATCTGAGAATCAGTCAAGCCATTAATGACTGCTGAAATTTTATTTTTAAATTCAATGCTGCACATAAAATTAACCCTTCATCTTCTTAATATAAACGAGCAAAACCGAAATATCAGCAGGAGAAACGCCGGAAATTCTCGATGCCTGACCTATGTTATACGGCTTATGGGCATTTAACTTTTGCTGCGCTTCTATTCTAAGCCCTTGAATTGATTTATAATCAATATCTTTATCGAGCAAAATATCTTCAAGCTGTTTGAAACGCTCAACCTGTTCAAGCTGTTTCGCAATATAGCCATCATAATGGGCTTTTAACTCTATCTGTTCTGAAATCTCATCATCAAGCACAGGCAATTCATCGGATATTTTAAGAATATCCGTATAAGTAACCCCGTTTCTTTTGAGCAAATCAAAATATTTTATGCCCGTCTTTACTTCGCTATCGCCTGTATTTTTAAGAAGATTTACAAATTCTTCGTTATTAGGAGCGTGCTTTGATAATATTTTCATTGCGTTATTTATCTGTTCACGCTTATTCATGAGCTTTTCATAACGTTCTTTTGTTGCAAGACCAATATTATACGATTTTTCTGTAAGTCGCATATCTGCATTATCCTGTCTGAGCAACAACCTATATTCAGCCCTTGAAGTCATCATTCTATAAGGTTCATTAGTGCCTTTAGTAACCAAATCATCGACAAGGACGCCAATATAAGCATCAGACCTTGACAGAATAAATGGTTCTTTGCCTTTAAGCATAAGTGCGCAGTTAATACCTGCATAAATTCCCTGAGCGGCAGCTTCTTCATAGCCTGAGCTTCCGTTTATCTGACCTGCAAAATAAAGACCGCTTATTTTTTTTGACTGCAAAGTCAAATCGAGCTGGATAGGATCTATACAATCATATTCTATAGCATAACCAAACCTCGTAATAATACAATTTTCCATACCTTCAATCGTGCGCAGCATATCAATCTGCACATCAGCAGGCAAGCTTGTAGACATACCCTGAACGTACATTTCATCAGTTGAAAGTCCTTCAGGCTCTATAAAAATCTGATGCCTATCCTTATCAGCAAATCTTGTAACTTTATCTTCGATTGACGGACAATATCTTGTTCCTACACCGGAAATAAGGCCCGAATACATTGCGGATCTATGAATATTATCGAGTATAATCTTATGCGTTTTAAGGTTTGTATATGTAAGGTAGCAAACTTCCTGTTCTTTATCGTTCTTCTGAGTCATAAAAGAGAACTTCGGAATAGGAATATCGCCATACTGAATATCCATCTTTGAGAAATCAAGGCTTGATTTTTTAACCCTTGCAGGAGTTCCTGTTTTAAATCTTCTTAAAGAAATTCCATTGTCTATAAGCGAACGAGAAAGCTCATTTGCACCGAAAAGACCTGACGGACCGCTTTGTTTTACATAATTTCCGATAAGAATATTGCTTTTAAGATAAACACCGCAGGCGACTATAACGCTTTTTGTCTTGAAATATGCACCGCTTGCGCATCTTATAGCTTCTACTTTTCCATTTTTTGTAACTATTTCAACGCATTCATCTTGAAAAAGAGTTAAATTATCTTCCCTTTCAAGCGTTATCTTCATTCTTTCATGGTAACGCCTTTTATCCATTTGCGCACGAAGTGAATGAACAGCAGGACCTTTTCCTGTATTCAACATACGCATCTGAATAAAAGTATCATCGGCAGCCAATCCCATTTCACCGCCTAAAGCGTCAATTTCCCTTACAAGATGGCCTTTTGACGTTCCGCCAATAGCAGGGTTGCAGGGCATAAGTCCTACAGAATCAAGATTCATAGTCAAGCACATAGTATCAAGCCCCATTCTTGCACAAGCAAGCGCAGCTTCACAGCCTGCATGACCTGCACCCAACACTATTGTATCAAATTTTCCTGTAAAATAAGACATATGCTCTGTTCTCCTAATTATTTTTAAAATTTATTTATGCAAGTGAGGGTCTTATAGGCAATACGAGATAATAGAACTCATCGCCTCTTATTCCTCTGAATACGCATGGGCTTATATTCTTTGTCAAATCGAGGTACAATTCATCATCATCAAGGTTTTTAAGAATATCTATAATAAACTTTGAATTGAACGATATATCTATTGAACCGCCCATTATCTGAACCGGTACATCTTCGTTGATTTTACCAATTTCATTATTTGCTGTTATATGCAAATAGTCGTTTTCAAATGAGAATTTTACAAGATTATTCTTGTTTTCCCTTGCTAAAAGCGATGCTCTATCTATGCTTTCATAAAACTCCTGTCTATTTACCTTAACCCTTATTTCATATTCTTTAGGCAAAATCTGACTATATTTTATATATTCGCCTTCAAGAAGCCTTGTAAGCAATTTTGTATGACCTAAATCTATCATAGCGTTTGCCATTGAAAGGTGCATCTTTACAGGTTCATCGCTATCTTCAAGTATGTTCGCCATTTCATTGAGCGCTTTAGGCGGAATAACTGCCCTTTCTACAAGCGTTGAACCTGATATCTGTTCTTTTCTTATAGCAAGCCTATAACCATCAAGCGCTACCATAGTCAAGTTATTATCTTTAACCTCTACAAGTATTCCGTTAAGTATTCCCTTGGATTCATCAACAGATGCAGAAAACTTCGTCTGCCTTATCATGCTTTTTAGCTTATTCTGTGAAATATTTATTCCTTCTGACATATACATAGGTGCCATTTCGGGATATTCTTGAGCATCAAAGCACTGTATAGTTGTATTTATTCTTCCGCATTTGATATACGCTGTCGTCCCCTCAACTGAAATATCAACTAAATCGTTAGGTAATTTTCTTATAATATCAGCAAATATTCTTCCCGGAAAAACTATTACGCCTTCTTCTTCAATAGTTGCTGGTATTTCTGTTTCTATCTGAAGAGAAAGGTCTGAACATTTAACGTGCAGTTTTCCCTCTGAAGCATCTACATATATTCCTTCAAGTATATTTACAGCTGATTTAGCAGTAAGTGCCTTTGTTGCTGTAGATATGGCTGCATTCAAATCGTAGTTATCAACAAAAAATTTCATTTTTCACTCGCTCTCCTTTGCTTTAATTAATTTTTAATTAGTTTTAGTATTATTAGGGGGTGCGGATAATGTGGAAAAGCTTTAAAATTCCCCAAAATGGTAACTTTTGGGCTGTTGAATTCGTTTTGGAAAAACTGTTTATAAGTGGTTGAGTTATCAACATAAATCCACATTTCCACTCTATCCGCATTTTATCCACTGTGGATTGTTGATTATGTGGATAAAATTGTGGAAAACTCATTATTTAGTTTAATCAAGCTTAATATTGCACCTTAAAGATACATAATTAAGCTTGAAAAAATATTATATTTAATTGCTTATTTCTCATTTATGCGCTTTGTAAGATCTTGAATAGTTGCTTCAAGCTTTACATCTTTCTTCATATCGTTTGTTATTTTTTCCTGCGCATACATAATAGTTGTATGGTCACGACCTCCGAATGCTTCACCTATCTGCGGATATGAACAATCGAGTATCGACCTGCAAAGATACATGGCAATCTGACGAGGATAAGCTATATCCCTGCTCTTCCTCTTTCCTTTTAAATCATTTACTGTAATTCCATATTGTTCTGCAACCATTTCCTGAATAGTATCAATAGATGCAACACGTTTTGTTTCGCCATTGAGAATATCCCTCAAAGCAAGTTCTGCAACAGATGTTGTGACAGGCATTTTCGTAAGGTTTGCATATGCAACTACCCTTGTAAGTGAACCTTCAAGTTCCCTGATATTTGAATTTACCTTTTCTGCGATAAAAAGCAATACATCGTTAGGAACAACATAACCTTCGCTTAATGTCTTTTTGCGAAGAATTGCTGTCCTCGTTTCAAAATCAGGCGGCTGAATATCCGTTATAAGACCGCCCTCAAACCTTGATCTCAATCTTTCTTCAAGCGTCTGAATTTCCCTCGGAGGTCTATCCGATGAAAGAACTATCTGCTTGTTTGCGCTATGAAGTGCGTTGAATGTGTGGAAAAACTCTTCCTGCATTCCCTCTTTACCTGTTATAAATTGAATATCGTCTACGAGCAATACATCAACAGTTCTATATTTTGCCCTAAACTGTGCGTTCTTGTTTACTCTGATAGATTCTACAAGTTCGTTTAGGAATGTTTCGCTTGTAACGTACATAATATTTGCACGAGGATTGTTCTCCTTTATCTTATGCGCTATTGCGTGCATAAGATGGGTTTTTCCAAGCCCAACTCCGCCATACATAAAAAGAGGATTGTATGCCTTTGCAGGATTTTCTGCAACTGCGAGCGCAGCAGCGTGTGCAAAGTGATTTGATCCGCCTATAACAAATGTATCAAATGTGTATTTAGGATTAAGGCTGAGTGATTTAAATGAATCATCGTTCATATAATTATTATCGACCTTATCCGCAGATATTTTATCTTCATCAATATTTCTGTATAGTTCTCTTTCAGATGGTTCTATATAAACGATGTCATTGAGTTCGATATCATTGACAGAATTGACTATTTCCTTTACTCTCTGCTTGTACATATTTGTCAAATTCTGCTTTGATGTACTATTTTCTGCCTCAAGTATTAATACTCCATTATCTATTGCGACAGGTTTTATCTGAATAAAATAGTTGTTATATGAAAGCTCCGTTACAGCATCTTTTATGCTATTTAAAGAATTATTCCATATAACCTTTGCAGAAGACATACGCCTTTTTCTCCTTTCAAAATAATTCCACAAAAAAAGTTATTCACATTCTGTTGATAAAATTGTGGATAAATCTGTGAATCATTCACAGCTATATCGTCCATAATTTAAAATTATATAATATATTACAGGCAATAGTAATCCCTTTTATAATAACAAATAAACCTTTTAAATACAAGTAAAAACGAAAAAAATAAATAAAAAAATAATCAAGTGGGGGGAAGTTGTGGAATCGGGTCGAATAAAAACACTATATGTGGATAACATAATTTATCCACAGCAAAAAAACATCAAAAAGTGAATAAATGAATACATAAATTTATAAAAAAACTTGACAGAAACATATATTTCTTATATAATATCAAATGGCAGTATGTTGTAAAACATCTACGGATAATTTAATGAAAGGTATCCGTTAAATTTTGCAATCTTTTTTAAGTGTTTATCTTATTGTTCCGTTTCAATACAGGGGGAATGATAAACAATTAAAATTAATATTGAATATAAAAAATCAGAGAAGAGAGGTGTAAATTATGCTTCAAACATACCAGCCCAAGAAAAGGCAGAGAAAAAAGGTTCATGGCTTCCGTCAGCGCATGAAGACTGCTAATGGACGTAATGTACTTGCACGCAGAAGATTGAAGGGTAGAAAAAGACTCTCTGCATAATCTAATTTATTTAACATTTATCAATGGAAAGCTATCACAGCAGGCACTGTGCTTGCTGTGAGTTTTTCTAATATCACCCGTAGTTTTTAAAGGAGTCAAAATAAGTGTGAAACGCTGTTACTCGCTAAAAAGAAATAAACAATTCAGATATGTATATAGAGTAGGTAAGTCTGTATCTGACAGATATATTGTACTGATTTATGCGCCTAAAAGCAAAA
This sequence comes from uncultured Eubacteriales bacterium, assembly GCA_902797145.1. Taxonomy (GTDB): domain Bacteria; phylum Bacillota; class Clostridia; order Christensenellales; family CAG-138; genus RUG14239. The sequence goes on from CADBRR010000014.1 coordinate 24,883, forward strand.
GTAAAGACGCAAAAAATAAAAATAATGATAATGAATACAATATACATATAGGGCTTACAGTTAGTAAAAAAATTGGAAACAGCGTAGTTAGAAACAAAGTAAAGCGTCGGTTAAGGGAAGTTATAAGGCCATTTTTACCGAAAATAAAAAATGGTTATAATATAATTGTTATCGCAAGGACATCAATAGTTGATGCGGAGTTTAAAAACATAAGTTTATGTTTTGCTCGTTCGCTCAACAAGGCAGGGCTTTTAAAACAGCCTGAGGTTTGAAAATCCGTGAATTTGTAATATTCATATTGTGATAGATAAAGATTATGAAAAAAGTTCTTATAGCTCTTATCAGGTTTTATAGAAAACATATATCGCCTGCTCTTCCTCCAAGTTGCAGGTTCACTCCAACGTGCTCGCAGTACGGCATTGAAGCTATTGAAAAGCACGGAGCGTTGAAAGGAACTGCTTTGACTATATGGAGAATATTGAGGTGTAATCCTTTTTGTAAAGGCGGTTATGATCCTGTTCCCGAACCTAAAATAAAAGACCGATAAGCTTTTGAATTTGCAAGCTATTAAAATTAAAATAAAATTATAATCGGAAAGAGAGAATATTTTTTACATGGATGGTGCATTTTTTCTTATGAATTGGCTTTATCTCGGTATGGATTGGCTTTATAATGTAGTTACGCCGGGAAGCCTTGTACTTACTATTGTAATTGCAACACTTATAATCAGAGGAATAACGATTTTTTCTGATATAAATACGAGAAAACAAAGTATGAAAACGGCTCAAATTCAGCCGGAACTCGATAAACTTAAGAAAAAATATCCAAGGCAGGATCAGGCTCAGGAGTTAAGTCAGGCTCAGATGAAGCTTATGAAGGAAAACGGCATAAGTATGTTTGCTGGCTGTTTGCCTATGATAATAACGCTCGTAGTTTTCATGTCGTTCTTCTCAGCATTTAGATTCTGGGGTTACAACGAGATGGCAAAGGTTATATATGATACAAGCGTTGACGAACAAAAGGGTATCGAAGAATTTGAAAAGTTCGGTTTTTTGTGGGTTAAGAATATATGGCAGCCCGATAATATGACAAAAAATGTTGTTATGGTATCAAATGAATTTTTCAAGATTGACCTTCACAAACTTGATTGCGTAAAGAATGATGAAAAAATTGCTGAAGATTTCGTAAAATGGGGCTGGATAGGCGTTGAAGAAAAAACCGATGAAAACGGAAATGTTACTAAGACCTATACAAAGATTACGGATCCGTCAAAGGAAGCCGTTGATAAATATGTAGAAATTTCAAATAAGATAAGAAGTCATTATGATTCGGAAGCAAATGGATATTTCGTATTGCCTGTAATTGCGGCAGTTCTTAACTTCCTTTCTGCATGGGTTATGAGAAAGAGCCAGCCTAAGAATCAGAATAATCCTATGGGCAACGGAAACTTTATGCTGTTTTTAATGCCTGCATTGAGCTTCTATTTCTGTTTGAGTTATACATCAGCATTTGCTATTTACTGGTCGATAAGCTGTCTTATAAGCGTTGCAGTAAATGTAGTGCTCAGCAAAAAATACTCGGTTAAGCCAATAGAAAACAAATAATAAACATAATTACATAAAAATAAGTGAGGAAAATTTCGATGAGATCTATTGAAGTAAGCGGAAAATCCGTTGACGCTGCCGTTTTTGAAGGTCTTAGGCAGCTTGGTATTGCAATTGATGAGGTAAATATAACAGTTATTCAGAACGAGAAAAAAGGTGTTCTCGGAATAGGTTCAAAGCCTGCAATAGTAAGACTTGAAGAAAAAGAACGTGAGTCTATTTTAGATGAAATTTCTTTTGAAACAAAGAATGAAAATAATAATGAAAAAAAGAACGAACGCAAGGGCGAAAGGCGTGAACGCACGATGAATCGTGAAAATAAGCCGAAGGTTCAGAAAAAAACACTTGAAGAGTATTGGGCAGAGCATGGCGTAACGGATGAAAGTGTAGAAGAAAGTAAAGACGCTGAAATAACTGAATTAAATACTGAATTAAATCAGGATTATTCAAGCGAAAACATAGTAACTACAGATGAGCAATCCGATGAAAGCTGCAAACCTGAATATACAAGAAGACCGTCAAGGAACGGATATTCAAGGGGCAGAAGAAATGTAGGCGAAAATAGAGAAAGAAATGAAAAGTTTACGAAAACTCATGAAAAAATAAACTATACTGAAGAAGCAGCGCAGAATTGCGAAGCAGCGCAGTATGTAAAAGAACTTATTGAAAAGATGGGCGTTGAAGGCAAAGTACTTGCGTTTGTTGACGAAGGCATAATAAAGATTAAGATAGAGAGTGAAACTATCGGTGTTCTTATTGGTTATAGAGGTGAAACGCTCGATGCTTTGCAGTATTTGACATCGCTTTATGCAAACAGAAATCATAAAGATGATACATATACAAAGGTTACTATCGACACAGAAGATTATAGGGATAAGAGGAAAGAATCGCTTATTAGGCTTGCACGCAGAGTTGCTTATCAGGTAAAGGAAAGCGGCAAGATGAAAGCGCTTGAACCTATGAATCCTTATGAAAGAAGAATATTGCATTCAACACTTCAAAACAATCCTTATGTTGAAACATATTCAGAGGGCGATGAACCTAACCGTCACGTAATAGTTGTACCTAAAACAGTTGCAAGGAACAACCAAAGGCGTGAAAGAAAAATTAGAGAATAATTAAAGCATTTATTGACTGTGATAATTATATCACAGATTGGGGATAGGGCGGACTTGGCTCGTGTTAAATGGGTTTTGTCTGCCCTGAATTTATAAGTTATAGGAATTTTTGTTATGGAATTTCAAGATACTATATTTGCGCTTGCAACACCGGTAGGCGGAGCTGTTGCATTGATAAGAATAAGCGGTGAAAAAAGCTTAGATGTACTTAAAAAAATATTTACCGGCAGGGTAGAAAACAGGTTTTTATCATATGGTAAAATAATTGATGAAAACGGAGAAACACTCGATGAATGTATGGCTGTTTATATGAAAAAGCCACATACTTATACGGGCGAAGATACTGTTGAAATATCAATTCATGGCGGAGTTGCTGTTGCACAGTCGGTTTGTGAGCTTATTTCAAAGTCAGGCGCAGTTCCTGCACAGGCTGGTGAATTTACAAAGCGTGCATTTATGAATGGCAAGCTCGACCTTGTTCAAGCTGAAGCTGTTATGGATATTATAAACGCTTCCGCTAAAAAGAGTGCACAATCCGCATTATATCAGCTCGATGGCAAATTGAGCGAAAAGCTCGAAAATATCGAGAATTTGCTTATTGATGCGCTTTCGGGCATTGATGCTGCGATTGATTATCCCGAAGAGCTTGAAGAGGATACGTTCTCTGCGCTCCCCAATTATATTGATACTTCTTTGCGCTTTATAGATGAGCTTATTGAAAATGGGCTTAAATCTCGCTGTATAAGGGAAGGTATTAGAGTTTGTATCGCTGGTAGACCTAATGTTGGCAAATCTTCCTTGCTAAATTCTATAATAGGAAGTCAGCGTGCCATTGTAACGAATATCGAGGGCACAACAAGGGATATAATCGAGGAAAGCATCAATATAAATTCTGTTCCTGTAAGGATTGTCGATACGGCAGGAATAAGAAAAACTGACGATATTATTGAAAATATAGGCATTGAAAAATCATATGAAGCGATTGAAAATTCGGATATAGTTTTATTAGCATTTGATGCGTCTGAGAAGCTTACAGATTATGATTTTGAGCTTTTGAATAAAACAAAGGATAAAAAACGAATTGCTGTTCTATGTAAGTCTGATTTAGATACCGTTATTTCGAAAGATGATTTCGATTTTGATAGCGTTTTGATAAGTTCAATTACTTATGATGGAATTGATGAGCTAAAAAATCTCATTGTAAAAAGCGTTGTTCCGTCAGATGAAAATGCAGTCATTACGAACACAAGGCATATTGACTTGCTTTCAAAAGCAAAACAAAACCTTATTAGTGCTAAAACGACAAGTGAAATCGATTGTATTGCAACCGATATTCGCTCCGCACTCGAAAACTTATCCACAATTACTGGAAAATATGTGGATAATTCAGTCATTGACAGGATTTTTGAACGCTTTTGTGTCGGAAAATAATAAAAATAGGGAGGCAAAAACCTCCCATTTTTTTATTTAAATTTATTCCTCAAATAAAGCGGTAGAGAAATATCTTTCGGCAGTATCGGGAAGAACTGTAAGGACAGTTTTGCCTTCGCCAAGCTTTCTTGCAAGTCTTAATGCGGCAGCAACATTAGTACCGCTTGAAATTCCGCACATAATTCCCTCTTCCCTTGCAAGTCGCTTTGCTGTTGCAAGCGCTTCTGAATCCGAAACAACACAAATATCGTTAAAAATATTTCTATTGAGAATGGCAGGGATTATTCCATCCCCTATTCCCATTTGAATATGCGTACCTATTGCTCCGCCTGATAATACTGCGGCATTTTCAGGTTCAATAGCCCATATTTCTATGTTGGGATATTTTTCTCTCAAAACTTCGCCTATACCTGTAATAGTTCCGCCGGTTCCTATTCCGCTGCAAAATCCGTCAATAGGCTTTCCTACCTGCTCTAAAATTTCAAGCGCAGTATGATTTATATGCGCAAGCGTATTGTTAGGATTTTCAAACTGGTTAGGAATAAACACGTTGGGGTTCTTTTTTTTCATATTCAATGCTGCTTCAAGGCATTCGTTTATGCACTTTCCTATATCGCCTGCATCGTGGATAAGCTGAACCTCCGCACCGTAATGCTTTACGAGTTTTCGCCTTTCTTCGCTAACAGAATCGGGCATAATGATTATTGTACGATATCCCTTTATCGCACCGACAAGCGCAAGCCCTATACCTTGATTTCCGCTCGTTGGTTCAACGATTATAGTATCTTTGTTTATAATACCGCTTTTTTCTGCTTGGTCTATCATATTAAATGCAGTTCTTGTTTTAATAGAACCGCCAACGTTTAGCGCTTCGACCTTTACTAAAATTTCGGCACTTCCGTTTTCGTGCATTCTATTTAGCCTTACAACCGGAGTATTGCCAATAAATTCAAGTATATTATTACAAATCATAAAATGACCTCTTTAAAAATTAATCTACCCTTTCATCACCTAAGAAAAAGAGCGCAACTGTTCCAATTCCCGTATGACTTCCTATCGTAGTGCCGATAGTGTTTATCATAATATCGCCGTCAATGTTCTTGAACTTTTCTTTAACGAGCTGCTTTACAGCTTCTGCATCTTCGATGCAATGCGAATTTGATATAAAGCATTTTCCCGAATAATTGAGTCCGCCCTGAGCGTGCTTTTCCATTTTATCGACTATTTCCTTTATAACACGCTTCTTTGAACGAATCTTTGCACGTGGAATCAACCTGCCCTTATAATCCATATTAAGGAGTGGGCAAATTCCAAGAATGGTTCCTACAAAACCTGCTGTTTTTGAAACTCTACCGCCTCTGATATAGCTTGTTAAGTCAGTTGAAAAGAACCAATGGTGAACTTTGAGCTTGTTTTCCTCTGCCCAATCCCTCAACTGTTCAATACTCTTTCCTTCATCACGCATATCAGCAAGATAAGCCATAAGAAGACCGCTTCCCGATGATGCGCCAAGCGAGTCAATAACTATAATCTTCCTTTCAGGATAACGTTCCCTTGCTATTGCAGCGGCGCTTGAAGCTGAATTATATGTTCCTGAAATACCTGTTGAGAGGCATACATGGATTATATCCTTGCCCTGTTCTAAAAATTTTTCAAAGTATTCAAGATACTGACCTATATTTATCTGGGAAGTGCTTGCAATCGCTCCGTTTGCGAGCATAGTATAGAACTTTTCATACGGAAGAGTCTTGCCTAAATCATCTGCATATGCTGTTCCGTCAATAGAGAAGTTGAAGCATATATATTCTATGTTTCTTTCTTTAAGATATTCACTTGAGAGGTCCACTGTTGAACAACAGCTCAATATGTATTCGTTCATAAATTTTATTCCTTCCTATATGTTTAATAAAAACGCTTTATCAATTTAATTATAAAATAATAATATATTTTTTACACGCTATGATGTTTCTCTATTTTCTATTTTAAGTAGAAATTTCTCTACGCACAGTAGAATTGCAGCTTTTGCCGGGATTGACAAATAAATCAAGGCTGTTATAATAATATTATCTTGATTTTAATGGAGGTTATATATGGCTGTTTCATCATCGGATATGTGCGAAGGTCCTCTTCTCAAAAAAATAATTTCATATACCGTACCAATAATTTTGACTGGACTTTTGCAGCTCTTATTCAATGCCGCAGACCTTGTTGTAGTAGGTAATTTTTCAGGCAGCATATCTGTTGCGGCTGTTGGTGCGACAGGTTCTATTATAAACCTTATAGTAAATCTTTTTATCGGTTTATCGGTCGGCGCTGGTGTTTGCGTTGCACACGCTATCGGAGCGAATGATTTAGAAGCGCAGCACGATACTGTTCATACGGCAATCCCTGCCGCAATAATAAGTGGAGTATTTCTTACTATAATAGGCGTTACGTGCGCAAGGTTTTTCCTTGAACTTATGGGAACGCCCGAAGATGTTATTGATTTATCAGCAACATATATGAGAATTTACTTTATGGGTATGACCGCAAGTATGATTTATAACTTCGGCGCAGCTATACTCCGTGCGGCAGGCGATACAAAAGGTCCATTATATTTTCTTACAACAGCAGGCGTTTTGAATGTTATTTTGAATCTTATATTCGTTATAGTTTTTAAAATGGCTGTTGCAGGCGTTGCGTTCGCAACAATAATTTCACAGGCATTGTCTGCATTTCTTGTCGTTGTTGCACTTATTAAAAGGGAAGATGGCTGCAAGCTTATTCTTTCAGATATGAGAATACATAAAAAGCCCTTGATTAAGATGATTAAAATAGGTGTCCCGGCAGGAATACAGGGATCTTTATTCTCAATTTCAAATGTGCTTATTCAATCGTCAATAAATTCGTTCGGTTCTGTTGTTATGTCGGGTAATGCGGCAGCAGCTAACCTTGAAGGATTCGTGTATGTTACAATGAATGCGTTTCACCAGACCGCACTTAACTTTGTCGGTCAAAATATGGGCGCAAGAAAATACGATAGGCTTGGCAAAATATTGTTCCAATGCCTTGCATCGGTTGCAACTGTCGGTTTAGTTGCAGGCGGACTCGTATATTTGTTTGGTGAGCCACTGCTCGGAATTTATATAAATGACTCGCTTGATGCGATAGGTTACGGACTTAATAGGCTATTGTTCATATGCTTGCCGTACTTCCTTTGCGGACTTATGGATGTTACAACGGGCGCAATAAGGGGAATGGGCGCATCGCTCGTGCCTATGATAATAACCGTTGCAGGCGTGTGCGTTATGAGAATTGTATGGATATATACTGTATTTGCAATTCCTGAATATCATACGCTTGATGTGCTTTACGCATCTTATCCTATTTCGTGGGTGCTAACATTCGTAGCGGAGGTAATTGCGTTCTTCGCTATTAGAAATAGGCTTATAAAAAAACAACTTAATAACAATATTTAAATATAAACAATCCCCCACCGCATAACGGTGGGGACTTTATTATTCAACAGCATATTTTGTTTTGAGATAATTGAAATAGTAATCAGGATTGAACTTCTCGCCTGTTGCCTTTTCAAGAATTGTATCGGACTCATATAATGCGCCGAAACGCTGAATGTTATCTCTTAAATAGTCCATAATTTCTTTATATCTTGAATTTTTGAGCAGCAAATCGACATCAATATCTTTTCGCATAGCGTTATCAAACTGCGCTGCAAACGCACTTGAAAGCGCATAGGTCGGGAAATATCCTATATAACCATATGCCCAGTGCATATCCTGCATAACGCCCATTTCTGCGCTTGGAACTGTAATGCCAAGATATTTTTTATAAAGCTCGTTCCATGCTCCCTCTAAATCTTGCGTGCCTATTTCTCCGCTAAACAATGCTTTTTCAAGTTCATATCTTATCATAATATGTATAGGATATGTAAGCTCATCAGCTTCTGTCCTTATAAGCGTTGGCTGCGAATAGTTAAGCGATTTCATAAACTTATCGAGCGGAATAGATGAAAATGGGTTCGGAAAATATCTTTGTAAAACTTTATAAAATGATTCCCAGAACGCATAACTTCTTCCAAGATGATTTTCACACAGCCTTGATTGCGATTCCTGCATAGCTGCGCTAATATCCGTCATTATAACGCTTGCATCATACTTTTTATCAACATTATGTATGTACCACGCATGACCCGATTCATGTATAGTTGAAATAATTCCATCAACAATGCTGTTTTTCCTGTATTTTGTTGTAAACCTAACATCGTTTTCGCTAATCCATGTTGTGAGCGGATGCATTCCTTCGCCTAAACGTGACCAATCGTTTGTTACTGACAGAAAATTCAATAATTCACGCATGAGCTTTCTTTGAACATCTATATCGTATTCCCCATATAAAACGGAGCGCAAGTCGGATTTTTTCTGTGCCTTTATAAGTGGCGGAAGCTCTGTTTTTATGCTGTTGAAAAATTTATCGTATCGCTTCGTGTTCCAGCCCGGCTCGTTATCGTCAAGGAGAGTATCGTAAATGCTTTGTGAGTTATTGCGGCAAAGAGTCATTTCCTTAACGACATTTATAAGCTGTTTAAGGTGGGGTTCAAACGATTTATAATCCGATTTTGCCTTGTATTCCTGCCAAGACGCACTTGCGTTATTGAGCGATTCGTTATAGCGGGAATATAGCGATTTCGGGACAGATGCAAGCTTATTTCTCTGTCTTAAATAAAGCTGAGCCTTGCGCTTTAAATCAAATTCTACTTCATCTGAATTTGAAATTTCTTCAAGCACATCGCCTATTTTTTCATCATATAGTAAGCTGAAACGCTCATTTGCAAGGCTTAAACGGAGCTTATTTCTCGTATTTAAACCGCCCTGAGGTGCGTTCCATGCCGCATCGAGCCCGCAAAGCGTAATTGCATATGTGAGCGCTTCCGCTTTTTCAACAAACTCATTAAAAATATCAAGAAAATCTTTTTTCATAATATAATACTATCCTTATTTCCCTTTGAAAACGTTTTTTATAACAGTTGAAAACTTGGGCGGATTGCCATACATAAGAACGCCTGCACGATAAATCCTTGCCGAAAGAACGCCTATTGCGAACGCTGTAAGAATAAGTATAACGATAGAAATAATTATTTCATAAAGCGGAACTGAGGTCATAGCTATCCTTGTAAACATCGCCATCGGAGATGTAAGCGGAATAAATGAACATATTTTCATAAGAAGATTATCAGAATTTCCGCTGCCGAGCGAGAACATTACAACAAAGAACATTATAATGAACATAATCTGAACAGGCATAACCTGCGTATTGACATCTTCAAGCTTCGATACCGTTGAACCCATTGCGCCATAAAGAAAAGCGTAAATAAGGAAACCAAGTATAAAGAATATAAGCATATAAATGAACAAGTCAAATGGCATATCGAATATTGAATTTATTATTTCATCATCTGCCCAATATGATTTGTTTATGTTGAAGAACAATAGCGCAGCGCCGAATATAGCAACAAGCTGAACAAAACCTGCGATACAAGCTGCAATTACTTTTCCGAACATCATACTTACTGGTTTTGCGCTTGTTATAAGAAGCTCCATTGCCCTTGAACTCTTTTCTGTTGCAACGCTCATTGTTACCATTTGTCCATACATAAGTATTACAATATAAAGCGCAAAAATCATAATGTATGTGTAAAAGAAATTGTCCCTCTGGTTCTTGCCCGACGAAACTGTTTCTATTTCAGGCTCATATGTTAAGATGTTGAGCGATTCTTCTTTTGTAAGTCCGCTTTCGCTGAGTTTATCAAACCTGAACGATTCACTAATAAGTTCGCTTGCTAAAGCTATGTTATTATCGTACATTGAAATGTTGTTTACGATATAACTGCATATAGAATAGCCTGAAAATACAAAACCGCATTCAGCTTCGTCATTGGCTATTTTTTTGCTCATACTCTCAACGCTTTCATCTGAAAATACTACATTGTAGTTTGAAAATGTATCAGAAATAGATTCCATAACGCTTGATGGAATGTCGCCTGCAACGAGCATTATCGGGAGATTTTCCGTCGGTTCTTCCTCTTCGGGGATTACATCTACAAATCGAGGAAAGAACATTAAAATTGCAATTATTACAACAAGGAATATCGTTATTCCTACAAAAACCTTGTTTGAAAAATAGCTTTTTAATTCAAAGTTGAATATTGTACCGAACTGCTTCATTTCCTTACCTCCGTATATTCAACAAAAATATCATTGAGTGACGGTTCATATACCTTGATTTCATCTATATCATAACTTGATGATAGCTTTTTCATAACTTCTTTTTTGTCGGATTCATTTTCAAGGCTTATCATGATTTCATCGTTCTTCAAACGCTGACTTGATTTAAACTCTTTCATTATATCCTCAAATTGCGTTGATGATACTACAAGCTTATTTCGTGGATAACTCCTCTTTATTTCGTGAAGATTTCCTGTTATAGCAACGTTTCCGCTGTTTATTATAGCTATGTTGCTGCAAAACTCCTCTATGTAGTTCATCTGATGACTTGAAAAAAGAACTATTTTCCCTTTTTGTATCTCTTCTTTTACTACATCCTTTAATAGCATTGCATTGACGGGATCAAGGCCCGAAAACGGTTCGTCAAGCACGATTATTTCAGGATCGTGCGCAAGCGCAGTTATAAGCTGCATTTTCTGCTGATTTCCTTTTGAAAGCGTGTCAAGCCTCTTGTTCCTATACTGCATCATATCAAGCCTTTCGAGCCATTTATCGACTGATTTTTCAGCATCTAATTTATTCATTCCTTTAAGCTGAGCAAAGTATATTAGCTGGTCAACTATCTTCTTTTTAGGATAAAGTCCCCTCTCTTCAGGAAGATAACCAAGCTTAATATTATTGTAATCTATTTTGTTGCCATCGAGCAGAACTTCCCCGCTATCCTGCGCAAAAACACCCATAAGTATCCTTATGGTTGTTGTTTTGCCTGCACCGTTTCTGCCTAAAAGTCCGAACGCTTCTCCACTCTCGCACGAAAATGTTATGTCGTTTAAAACGTGCTTTTCTCCGAAGCTCTTGTTTATATTTCTGAGTTCAAGCTTCATATTGTTTTCCCCTTTATAATAATTCATTGGTTACATTTTAATGCAATGTATTCACTTTGTCAACATATGTACGGTTTATAAAGTGGATAACTCTGTGGATTTATGTGAATAACTTGTCCTATCATATATTTTTCCCTAAAAATATTAAAAATTCGATGTGGGGATATGTGGGAAAAGTTATTCACAAAGTTATCAACAGGTTGTGCATAACTTTATGTTCATTCGATAAAATATTGGTTATAAAACAAGATTTTACATCATAAATTGTAAAAATAAATCCAATGGGGGAATTTTTTATGTATAATTTTAAAACCTTGAAATATTCAGATACAGGCGTCGATGTGGAATACTTGCAGCTCGCTCTTGAAAGGGCAGGTTTTTCCGCAGGAAATATCGACGGAATTTTCGGAATAAAAACGCTTAATTCCGTTAGACGATTCCAAAGCGCAAACGGACTTAAAATTGATGGATTCGTTGGACCTATAACATGGAATGCGCTCGAAAAATACTTGACAGGTTATGTCGTGCATACCATAAAACCCGGAGATACTATTTATCTTTTAGCATCGAAATACTCAACGACTGTATCAGCTATCCGTACAGCTAATCCTTACGCACAGCCTTACAACCTCCAAGTAGGCGATACGCTTATAATTCCGCTTAATTTTGATGTCGTGCCGACAAATGTTAGCTATACGAGCGTCCTTTCAGAAATGATAATTGACGGACTTACAAGACGCTATCCGTTCATTATGAATGAAGTTATCGGAAAAAGCGTTATGGAAAATAATTTGAATGTTCTTTCAATGGGCAACGGTGAAAAAGAGGTTTTCTATAATGCTTCTCACCATGCAAATGAATGGATAACAACACCTGTTCTCTTCAAGTTTGCAGAAGAATTTGCTTTTGCAGCAGTAAATGGTGAAAGTATTTTAGGTCAGGATGCACAGTCGCTTTTCAACGATGTAAAACTCTATATAGCACCACTTGTTAATCCTGACGGAGTAAATCTTGTAAATAATTTTATTAGCACATCATCACCTTTTTATACACGTGCAAGGCGAATTTCAATGGCATTTGATGAAATTCCTTTTCCGAGCGGCTGGAAAGCAAATATTGCAGGAACTGATTTAAATCTTAATTATCCTGCCGATTGGGATATAGCAAAGCAGATAAAGTATGCACAGGGGTTTGATATGCCTGCGCCGAGAGATTTCGTTGGCGAAGCTCCGCTTTCTGCGCCTGAAAGCAGGGCGGTATACGATTTTACAAAAGCGCATAATTTTCTTTTGACGCTTTCATATCATACGCAGGGCGAAGTTATTTATTGGAAGTTCAAGAATATCGAGGTCGAAGGAGCGTATGAAATAGCGACCGAGTTTGCAAAGGTAAGCGGCTATTCGCTCGAACTAGTTCCCGATGAATCCGCAAATGCTGGTTATAAAGACTGGTTTATTCTCGAATATCAGCGCCCCGGTTATACTATCGAATGCGGAAAAGGTGTAAATCCATTGCCGATTTCGCAATTTGATGGAATTTATAGGGATAATATTGGTATCCTTGTTATTGGAATAATCAGAAGTTAGCAATTTAAATTAAAAATTAGAATTTGTAAAGTCGGGCTTTCAGGTCTGACTTTTTTAATCGAGCATAGAGTTTTATCGTGCCCGATTTTATGGGTACAGTTTACAGTTTACTCCTCACTCCTCACTCATCAAACGTCAATCCCGAACGCTCTCAGCTCATCATCAGTATATTTTCGCTTGTCCGTCCTGCCCGTTTCAGATAGCGGAACAACAACCTTTTCAAGCCATCGCTTGTCTTTAAGCCACGAAACCGGATTGGGGATGTATCGCCCACCTTCGCTTCGCCATTGTGTCGTTCGCATAAATCG
>CADBRR010000015.1 GCA_902797145.1 uncultured Eubacteriales bacterium
TACCGAATGTATTTGTCGGTCTGATAATATCGCTTCCGTCATCGGGGATGAGCTCGATAATCTGTTTGTTACCATCGTCTTTAATTCTAATAGTACCGGGCTTCTTTGTCATTTCAGCAAGGCCCTTCGGCTTTCTTGCTTCAAATATTTCCTGTACTCTCGGAAGACCCTGAGTAATATCACCTGCACCAGCAACGCCGCCGGAGTGGAAAGTTCTCATTGTAAGCTGCGTACCAGGTTCGCCGATAGCCTGTGCTGCGATAATACCAACAGTTTCACCGATATCAATATCTTCACCTGTTGTAAGGTTGATACCATAGCACTTTGCGCAAACACCATGTTCTGTCTTGCAAGTGAGGATTGAACGGCACTTAACCTTTGTAATTCCTGCATTGATAATTCTATCTCTAATATCGTAAGTGATGCGGCAGTTAGTATCAGCTATCATTTCGCCTGTATTAGGATCATAAACCGGTGCTGCTGTATATCTGCCGAGTATTCTTTCGCTCAATTCTTCAAGTGCTTTTGAACCGTCAGCCTGCATGAGTGTTTCAATTTCCATACCGTCTACCGGGAGTCCTCTTGAAGCGAAGCAATCGTCTTCTCTTACGATAATTTCCTGCGCTACATCTACGAGTCGTCTTGTCAAGTAACCTGAGTCAGCCGTTCTAAGTGCTGTATCTGACAAGCCCTTTCTTGCACCATGCGATGATACGAAGAATTCAAGAACCGTAAGACCTTCACGGAAGTTTGATCTAATAGGAACTTCGATTTTCTGACCTGACGGGTCAACCATGATACCACGCATAGCTGTAAGCTGACGAATCTGCTCTTCACTACCACGGGCGCCAGAGTCGGCCATCATCTTAATCGGGTTAAACGCATCGAGTGATTTTGAAGCAACACGCTTAACGCTATCCGTTGTCTGTTCCCAAACATTAATAACCGACTTTTTCCTTGATTCATTCGACAAGAAGCCTTTGCGATAGTTATTTTCAATTCTACGAACTTCTGCTTCAGCCTGTTTAATAAGTTCTTTCTTTTCTTCCGGAACCTTAATATCACCAAAGCTTACTGTGATACCTGCCCTTGTTGAATACTTATAGCCAAGTGCCTTTATATCGTCAAGAACTCGGCTTGTTTCTGTCGGGCCGTATGCACGGAAGCATTTATCTACAATAGCTCCGAGGTCCTTCTTCTTAACAGCCTTGTCTTCAGGTGGATTGATTTCAAGCTCAAATATATTTTCTTTTTTAGTTCTATCAACATAACCAATATTCTGAGGAATTACTTCATTGAATATAAGTCTTCCGATAGTTGTATCAATTATCTTGTGATACTTTTCGCCTTCCCATTCTCTTTCAATGCGGACACGAACCTTTGCCTGGAGTGAAACTTCACCCATCTGATATGCCATAACCGCTTCATCCATTGAACTGAATACCATTCCTTCGCCCTTTGCGCCGGGTCTTATAAGTGTAAGGTAATAACAGCCAAGAACCATATCCTGCGTAGGTGTTGTTACAGGCTTACCATCCTGAGGTTTAAGGATATTATTTGCAGCGAGCATAAGGAATCTTGCTTCTGCCTGTGCTTCTACTGAAAGCGGTACGTGTACAGCCATCTGGTCGCCGTCAAAGTCGGCATTGAATGCTGTACAAACGAGCGGATGCAATCTAATAGCTCTTCCGTCAACAAGAACCGGTTCAAACGCTTGAATACCAAGTCTATGGAGCGTAGGTGCACGATTGAGCAATACAGGATGTCCCTTGATAACGTGTTCAAGAACGTCCCACACTTCGCTCTTTGCCTTCTCTACCATTCTCTTTGCACTCTTGATGTTATGAGCATAACCATCCTGAACGAGCTTCTTCATAACAAACGGTTTGAAAAGCTCAAGTGCCATTTCTTTAGGAAGACCGCACTGGTACATCTTAAGGTCAGGACCAACAACGATAACCGAACGACCTGAATAGTCAACACGTTTACCGAGCAAGTTCTGTCTAAATCTACCCTGCTTACCTCTAAGCATATCAGATAGAGATTTAAGAGGTCTATTATTCGGACCTGTAACAGGTCTGCCACGTTTTCCGTTATCAATAAGCGAATCTACAGCTTCCTGGAGCATACGCTTTTCGTTTCTAATAATTATTTCCGGAGCGCCAAGCTCAAGCAATCTCTTAAGTCGGTTATTCCTGTTGATAACTCTTCTATACAAATCGTTCAAGTCGCTTGTAGCGAATCTGCCGCCATCAAGCTGAACCATCGGACGCAATTCCGGAGGAATAACGGGGATTACATCAAGAATAATCCATTCAGGCTTATTTCCGCTCTTCAAAAAAGCTTCAATAACTTCAAGTCGCTTTGTTTCATTAGCGATTTTCTGTGCTTGACCGCCCTGAGCTATGCTATCACGAAGTTCTCTTGAAATTTTTTCAAGATCCATCTTTTTAAGAAGTGCCTTGATGGCTTCAGCGCCCATTTCCGCTTTGAACCATGAGCCTTTTTCTTTGCAAACTTTCTGAGCTTCACGATATTCTTCTTCAGAGAGTACCCTCTTTTCTTCGAGGTTGCTCGTGCCTGAATCAGTTACAACATACTTTGCAAAGTATAATACATTTTCTATGTCACGTGGTGACATATCGAGTAACATTTTAAGTCTACAAGGTATACCCTTGAAAAACCATATGTGTGAAACAGGTGATGCAAGTTCGATATGACCCATACGTTCACGTCTAACTTTTGCCTTTGTAACTTCAACTCCACACTTTTCGCAGATAACCCCCTGATATTTTATACGCTTATATTTTCCACAATGGCATTCCCAATCCTTTATCGGTCCGAAAATCCTTTCGCAGAAAAGACCATCCTTTTCAGGTTTAAGAGTTCTATAATTTATAGTTTCAGGCTTTTTAACTTCGCCATGTGACCATTCTCTTATTTGTTCAGGTGATGCAAGACCTATACGAATAGCATCAAATTCGGTGAGTTCTAACATTTATTACTCTCCCTTCACGGTTGCTTATTTATCAATATTCTCTGAATCAATAATACTTATGCTGCTGTCTGTTTCGTCTGTATATACGCCTCGACCGCCCAATGATTCAAGCTCATCGCTGAGTCCTTCGTATATATCATCCATATCTTCTTCATCGTCATCGAGTTCTGACATATCAAGATCTTCTTCGTCATCGTCATCTGATGAAAGCAATGAGAAATCATCATCGTCATCAAAATCAATAATATCATCATCGTCATTTGATACGGACTTTGTTGTTGTAATATCGTTGTCAATAAATTCATCAAGGTTCATAACTTCACGTTCTCTATTGAGTACCTTGATATCAAGACCCAATGACTGTAATTCCTTAACGAGTACTTTGAACGATTCAGGTATACCCGGTTCAGGAATGTTCTCGCCCTTAACGATAGCTTCGTATGTCTTGACTCTTCCTACTATATCGTCACTTTTTACTGTGAGGATTTCCTGCAACGTATTTGCTGCGCCATAAGCTTCAAGTGCCCATACTTCCATTTCACCGAAACGTTGTCCGCCGAACTGTGCTTTACCACCGAGTGGCTGCTGTGTTACGAGTGAGTACGGGCCAGTTGAACGTGCGTGAATCTTATCATCAACAAGGTGATGCAATTTAAGATAATACATATATCCTACTGAAACCTTGTTTTCAAAGTATTCGCCGCTTCTTCCGTCACGAAGCCATGATTTACCATCTTCGCTACAGCCTACTGCTCTGAGCATTGATTTCAAATCTTCTTCTGTTGCTCCATCAAATACAGGAGTAGCAATATGCCAATCATGGTCGGGATCCTGTTCGTCCATCTTCTTTGCTGCAAGACCAAGATGCAATTCAAGAATCTGACCTATATTCATTCGTGAAGGAACACCGAGCGGATTCAAAACTATCTGCAACGGAGTACCATCATCGAGGAATGGCATATCTTCTTCGGGAAGAACTCTTGAAATAACACCCTTGTTGCCATGTCTACCAGCCATCTTATCGCCTACAGAAATTTTTCTCTTCTGTGCGATATAAACTCTTACGAGCTTTTCAACGCCAGCAGGAACTTCGTCTTTATTCTCTCTTGAAAAAATCTTTACGTCAACGATAACGCCGCCTTCACCATGCGGAACTCTGAGTGATGTATCTCTAACTTCCCTTGACTTTTCGCCGAAAATTGCACGGAGCAACTTTTCTTCAGGAGTAAGCTCTGTTTCACCCTTTGGTGTAACCTTACCTACGAGAATATCACCCGGTTTAACCTCAGCGCCCGGAATAATAATACCATTTGCATCGAGGTATCTGAGTGCATCTTCGCCAACGTTAGGAATATCCCTTGTAATTTCTTCTGTGCCAAGCTTCGTATCACGAGCTTCACATTCTAATTTTTCTATATGAATTGATGTATAAGCATCTTCTCGTACGAGCTTTTCGCTGATAAGAACAGCATCCTCGTAGTTATAACCTTCCCACGTCATAAATCCGATAAGAATGTTCCTACCAAGCGCAATTTCGCCCTTTTCTGTCGAAGCGCCATCAGCTATAACCTGACCCTTCTTAATCATATCGCCCTCAAATACGAGCGGACGCTGATTTATGCAAGTGCCCTGGTTGCTGCGCTTGAACTTAATAAGATTATATGTATGTTTTTCGCCTTCTGCATCCTGAATTACAATCTTTGACGAACCAACATGAACAGCTTTACCATCATGCTTTGACACTACAACTACACCTGAGTCGTATGCAGCCTTATATTCCATACCTGTTCCAACATAAGGCGCTTCGGGCATAAGAAGCGGTACAGCCTGACGCTGCATGTTTGAGCCCATCAATGCACGGTTAGCGTCGTCGTTTTCAAGGAACGGAATCATTGCCGTAGCAACTGAAACGAGCTGTTTTGGTGATACGTCCATATAGTCTACCTGGTCAGCGCTTACTTCAAGTATCTGGTCACGCTGACGAACAACTATTCTGTCCTTTGCAAACCATGTATTGCCATTTTCGTCAGTAACAACAGGTTCATTAGCCTGTGCGATTATCTTTCCGTCTTCTTCATCAGCTGCAAGATATACGATGCCCTCTGTTCCAAGTATCCTGTGGTTCTTTGCATCTACCTTTCTATATGGTGCTTCGATGAAGCCATATTCATTTATGCGTGCATATGTTGAAAGCGAGTTAATCAAACCGATGTTCGGTCCTTCAGGCGTTTCAATAGGACACATTCTACCATAATGTGAATAATGAACGTCTCGAACTTCAAATGTTGCACGATCTCTATTCAAACCACCGGGACCAAGTGCCGAAAGGCGGCGCTTATGCGTAAGCTCTGCAAGCGGATTTGTTTGATCCATGAACTGTGAAAGCTGTGATGAACCAAAGAATTCCTTGATTGCACTTGCAACAGGCCTTGTGTTTGTAAGCTGTGACGGAGTGAGTGAGTCGGGATCCTGTGCTGTATTCATTCTATCATGAACTATCTTTTCAAGCCTTGTAAGACCAACTCTTATCTGGTTCTGAAGCAATTCGCCTACTGAACGTATTCTCCTGTTGCCAAGGTGGTCAATATCGTCCTTATTGCCAATTCCATGAGCCATACCGATAATATAGCTTACCGATGCAACTATATCATCTTTAATAATATGGTGAGGAATAAGTCCGCCAATACGTTCCTTAATATACTGCTTAAGCGATTCTTCATCCATATCCTGAGTTTCTTCAAGTATGCTCATAAGTGTCGGATAATGCACCTTTTCGTTGATACCTGCTTCAATAGGCTCAAACGGGAGATAATCCTTTGCATCAACAAAATTATTGCCAACTATCCTTACGATAAGACCGCTGTCATCTATAACATCAACGCTGTTGATACCGATGTTTTCAATCATCTTTGCATCGTCAGCAGAAATTATCATACCTTCTTCAACAATGATTTCACCAGTCTGCGTATTTATTATCATATTAGCAGATTTTCTGCCAGTAATTCTTGTTGCAATCGAGAATTTCTTGTTGAGCTTATAACGTCCTACACGTGCAAGATCATACCTTCTCCTGTCGAAGAGCAAACCGTTAAGGTAATTCTTTGCAGCCTCAACAGTAGGTGTTTCACCAGGACGCATTTTCTCATATATAGCCTTGAGCGCATATTCAACCGGGTCTTTTGCAGAACCTGCTGATTCTTTAGCAAACGATTCAGCATATCGTCTGAGAGTTTCGCTAAGACGGCTATCATCACCGAACAGTTCCCTGATTTCATCGTCAGTAGCATAACCCAAAGCACGAATAAGAGTTATGATATTCATCTTCCTGCCTCGGTCGATTTTCACATAAAGAACCTTATTGCTGTCAGTTTCATATTCAAGCCATGCACCCCTGTTAGGGATAATCTGCGATGAATAAAGCATATCGCTGCTCTTCGGGTCACGTGCCTCAAAATAATACGCACCCGGCGAACGAACAAGCTGACTTACAATAACACGCTCAGCGCCATTGATAATGAAAGTACCCTGTTCTGTCATAAGCGGGAAATCTCCAAAGAAAACTTCCTGCTGCTTAATTTCGCCAGTTTCTTTGTTTGTAAGGCGAACAAGCATCCTCAAGGGTGCTGAATAGTTTGCATCTCTGTCCTTGCTCTCTGCAACGCTGAATTTAGGATGTTCAAAATCAATAGAATAATCCACGAATTCAAGAACAAGTTTGCCCGTCTGGTCGGTAATGGGTGATACATCCTCAAGAACATCCTTTAATTCCTCTTCTACAAAACGACGATAGGAATCTCTCTGGACTTCAATAAGATTTGGCATATCGAGTGCTTCACCAATTCGTGAAAAACTCATACGCTTACGTACACCCATCTGAACTTCATGTGCCATTGCGCTCACTCCTTAAATTAATTATTTTATACTTCACTGTGCATCTTTTTAATTATAAATAAACCGCAAAAATCGGCATGGGGACACAATATTCCCTGCCTCGATTCATTAAAATTTGATGCTGACTATGTACATTTCATGTGCAGACATATTACATTTTTTGCCTATGACCGCACTTTAATCATTATAATGCAATATCTTATTATATAATTATTTTTCAATGTTGTCAATACTTTTTGCAGATTATTTTTTGTTTTTTGTGGCAAAAATCATTCTTCCAGCCGACGTCTGTAAAACGCTTGTAACTGTCATCTGAATAGTCTCCCCGACCATATCGCTTCCGCCCTCTACAACGACCATAGTTCCGTCATCAAGATATGCAATGCCCTGTCCCGGTTCCTTGCCCTCTTTCATTATAGGAAGGAATAACTGTTCGCCCGGAACAAGTACCGTCTTAACTGCATTTGCAAGCTCGTTTATGTTGAATACGAACACGTTTTGTACACTTGCAACCTTGTTTAAATTATAGTCGTTCGTAACTATCATGCCATTCAAATCCATTGCCAGCATAATAAGCTTTCTGTCAACCTCTTTGATGTTTTCATAATCGGAATCGCTTATAGTTATTGAGCCTTTGCATTCTTTCTTTAATCGTTCAACACAATCAAGCCCAAGTCTGCCCTTTGTACGCTTCATATCATCCGCACTATCAGCAAGATGTTGAAGCTCATCAAGTACGAAAACAGGTATTACAATTTCGCCCTCAACTATGCCCGTCTTGCAAATATCGGCAAACCTTCCATCAATAATTGCAGAAGTATCTATAATTTTAGGCTTTGCAAAGTTACTTATATCTGATTTTTTCTCATAAACAAAATCAGATTCAATATCTTCATCAATATCTTCAGTATCATCATTTTCTTCAATGTTTTCATCAAGTGCAGACTTTTTCTTTTTGCGGCGTCGTTTTTTAAGTATACCGCTAAAATTTATCTCATTTGAGAATTTACCGCCTATTGCTGCACCTATATAACCAAGCGCAATATAAATGAATATCTTAATAAGAAGTGATATCCACCTTCCGCCCAAAGTACCAATAAGCGTTGAAATAAGAATAGCAATGATAAGACCGATAATAAGACCAACAACGCTCATAATAATTTTAGGCAAAGATTGTCTTGATATAGCGTTTACGCACCATCTGAAAAGCTTTAAAGAATTGTTAATTATGCTGTTTGAGAATATGAAACAAATGGCACCGCAAATAAGTCCTGAACCGCTGTAAATGAGAATAGCAGTCCACGGCGAGAAGATTTGTTCTAACGGGCCAATGTTGAATCTTGACAATATTCCGCTTATAGTGGCACAAATTCCAATGCCCAGCAGTATGCCAAGAAAAGCAACGGAAATCTTAGCAATTTTTTTACCCAATTTAATTCCTCCGTATATTTATAAAAACTATATACTA
>CADBRR010000016.1 GCA_902797145.1 uncultured Eubacteriales bacterium
GCTGGAATATGTTCTTTATAACTTGGATGCGGCATTCTTGTATATGGAAGCTCATATACTTCATCAAATTCCTGCTGTGTAAGCGGTGGTGATGGCGGATTTACAACAACAAAATCCTTACCTTGATTTTGGACAAACCTTTTGCCTCTTATCGAATCCTGCTCACGATACTGCTTCATAAATGCGCTTGCGTACATCATTTTATCATTTGATACTGCATCGAAGCTTTCAATTTCTGTATAATCATATACATTATCAAGCGATGATGTTTGATAAGCAGTTCCATCTACATATGTTATCTGGTTGATAGGTAATCCCGAATCGAGTGCTTCTGCTATTTCAACAATCTGATGTTCGCCCATACCATATATGAGAATATCAGCGCCTGAATCCGTAAGCACACTTCTTCTAACTTTATTGTCCCAATAATCATAATGTGCAAATCTTCTTAGGCTTGCCTCAATTCCACCAATAATTATCGGAACACCTTTATATGCTTCTTTAATCCTATTTGAATAAACTATTGTAGCTCTATCAGGTCTTAAACCCATAACTCCGCCTGGAGAATACGAGTCTGTGCTTCTATGTTTTTTTGCAGATGTATAATGATTTACCATTGAATCAATATTGCCTGCTGAAACTAAGAACGCAAGCCTTGGCCTTGACAGTTTCATAAAATCTTTTGTGCTATGCCAATCAGGCTGGGAAATTATTCCTACGCTATATCCTCTATTCACGAGAACTCTGCTTATTATTGCAGGACCAAAACTTGGATGATCAACATATGCATCACCGATAACATAAACAAAATCGAATTGCTTAATATTCATTTTTTTCATTTCCTGCACTGTCATAGGCAGCGCATTTCGTTTTTCGCCATCGTAACCCATAGTAATATCTCCCGGTAAATCACATTTTATTTATTATATTTAACGCAAAAAGGGCGGTGAACCGCCCTTCCTCTGACGAAATTATAAATATATTATTTATAATTGATTGTGTTGTCTTCAGCAGAATCATCACCACTGATTACATCATAGTTGATAGGAGCTACTACGAAAACATTGAGTGCAATTTTCTTGATTGTACCATCTATTGCATATATTGCACCAGCAATAAAATCGAGTGTTCTCTGTGCCTGCCTTGCATCTTCAAGTGCTTCAAGGTTGATTATAACAGGCTTGCGGCTCTTAAGATTGTCAATGATGTTCTGTGCATCAACGAAATTTGCTGGCTTGTAAATCACCATTTTGTTTACAGCGTTTGTCGGAAAATTTACGACTCCACTATTTACGTTTGCACGTCTTGCATTGTTACCTACATTGATTGTTTCATCAGTGTAGTAATCATCATTCATTTCATCTTCATTTTCGAATTCATCGTTTTCGTATTCTTCTTCGATGCCGAAAATATTGCGGAACTTTTCCTTTACATTAAACATTTCTTGGTCCTCCATATATTTTTATGGCGCTTGGAGTTCATTTTAATATATTATTATTGCATCTCTATCTATATATCGCAATTAAATATATCCATTATGATTTTATTTTTTACTGTAATCACGTGGTCCGAATAGTGCAGAACCAACACGAACCATTGTAGATCCTTCAAGTATTGCTGCACAATAATCTTCACTCATTCCCATTGAAAGCTCTTCTATATTAACATTATTTAGCTTGATTTTACTATACCTGTCATATATTGCTTTCATTTGAGCAAAATATTTTCTGACCTCTGTCTCATTTTCACAAACAGGCGGTATGCACATCAATCCGTTTACATAGATAGAATCTAATTTTTCAAGACCTTCTAAAAGTTCATCAACCATAGAAGGAGGTACTCCGCCTTTTTGTAATTCGTTACCAATATTTATCTCTATAAATACCTTTTGAACTACATTTTTCTTTTTAGCAATGCGATTTATTTCCTGAGCAAGCTCCACTCTATCTACTGACTGAATGCATTCTACTTCACCTACTATATATTTTACCTTATTTTTTTGTAATTGTCCAATAAAATTTATATTATTTTTATATTTTTTGAACAAATCCAATTTTCCATTCAATTCTTGGACTCTACTTTCGCCCACATACTTTACGCCCTGCTTTAAGACTTCTTCAATTCTTGCATTGTCAACAAACTTTGTTACAGCAACTAGTTTTATATCGCTACCTTTTTTCCCTACGCTGTGCGCAGCTATTTCGATGTTTTCAAGAATTGAATTGTAGTTTTCTATTATATTTATCATATTGTCAGCACCTTACTTTTCATTGATTAGTTTATATATTCAAGTCCTGCATTCAACTGGTAATCACTTCTTGATGATATTATTGCATTTTTATCATCCGTTGCTATAATATCAACAGGAACCATGCCATTTTCGTTTCCCTGCATTCCATTGTTTATTCGTATATAAAACAATCCATCTTTGCCATGATTTATTGACTTCTGCGGTATCATTATTCCTTGTGCGCTCTTATATAAATCTATGCTTATTGAACGCTGATTAATTAAATCGCCAATATCCTCATTTAATTCTATCACATTCACGGTTGTGTTTTCATGTACTACAGGTTCAAGCGCCGTTCCTCTGAAAGTCTTACCTTCGATTCCATTTATAGTAATTTCATAAACTTCGCCTTTTTTTACTCGTTTAAAACCACTCGTTTGAACATTAAATGCAATATACCAATGGTTATTATTTATAACTCGATATAGTGCCTTATCTACATTTGATGTTATACCTACTTCATTACCTGATTTAAATATATTCCTAACAAGGTCAGCATTGATTACAGAAATCAAATCGGTATCCGCATGGGTACGTATGTTTTCAGATGAAATAATTTGCTCATATCCGTCCATATAAAAGCTTACTATTCCGGATTTTTTTGCAACTATCTGCTCTTTCCACTTATCTATTTGTTCATCAATAGTCTTGCCTTGATTATATAGTTCCTGAAGTTTTTCATTCGCCTGAACTGAATTATTGAGATATTCTATTCTCTCAAGAAGCAATTTAATTAACTCACTATTGAGTTCAAGTATATCATCATCGTTTTCGCCATCGAGATATTTACTTATTTCATTTATCAAACTCGATATTCTTGAATTTATTTCATCAAGGTCAGGCGTTGCCACTCCTTCAAGTATCGAAAGCTGTTGATTATATGTTTCGCTTTCAAGGTTTAAAAGTGATTGTGTAAATTCGTCATTATAGCCCCAATGGTACACATCTGCAATATGTGTACCCGCTTCAACATATTCCCCCTCTTTGACCATGAAGTTGATTTTATCAAAGCCTTCATCAGAATATAAGCATTCTTCATCTCTTATAATTATAGCATCAACATTTTTTATTTGCATATTAATCGCACTATATTCAAGAACATTGCGCCTAAATAACGACATTATTCCTACTATTAGCGCAGCAATAATCAAAATTGTTATTGCAAGAGATTTATATGTTTTTTTTGTAAATTTATATCTTCTTCTTACTCTACTCATATCAGTTCATTTGCTTATATAAAAGCACTCCTTTCCTGATATTTATCCAAGAATCATTTTTTTTAGCTCTGCCACCTTGTCCGATTTCTTTCCAACAAACATAAGCGACATATTATCAAAATCTATTATTTGCGGAATTATTTTTTCCACATCATCAATAGTAATTGATTCAATCTTACTAATTATTTCTTCTTCCGTATATATCTTTTCAGTTGAAAGTTCTGACTTTCCTATTGAATTTGCCCTTGATGAAGTGCTTTCCCTTGATAGCAAATAGTTACCTCGTAACTGCTGTTTGCTTCTCAAAAACTCATCTTTACCTATTCCATTTGATTTTATATTTTTCAGTTCATCGAGCATTAACTGTGTTACCTGAACTGATTGTGATTCGGTCGTTCCAGCATATAATGCAAAATATCCAGTAGTTCTATAACCTGATGGATATGAATATACAGAATAAGCAAGTCCTCTTTCCTCACGAATCTTTTGGAATAATCTTGAACTCATTCCACCACCCAAAATTCCATTCAAAAGTACAAGCGCATACTTCCTATCATCATCTGAAGCATAGCCTGGAAGTCCAATGCAGATATGGGCTTGTTCAATATCTTTATACGTACTCTTAAACGCTCTACCAGGTGTAAGCTTACTTATTATTTTTTCGCTTGCTACTCCACCATTATTTTTTGAAAAATATTTTTCAAGCAACGTCATAAGCTTTTCAACATCAAAATTACCTGCGCAAGATATTACCATATTTTCAGCAATATATTGTCTAGCCATATAATCTTTTATCTTATCTTTATCAAAAGAACAAACACTTTTCTGTGTACCAAGTATTTCTCTTTCAAGTGGGTCGCCTCTATATAAAAGTTCAACGACGCCATCATGAACTAAATCTTCAGGATTGTCCTCTACCATCAAGATTTCTTCACAGACGACTTTATGTTCCCTTTTAATATCTTCAGCATCAAATTTAGAATTGTACACTATATCAGATAGCAAATCTATCGCTTCTTCCATATTATCATCAAGAACTTTCGCATAGAAGCAAGTGCATTCCTTAGCAGTAAACGCATTAAGATTACCGCCTATGCTATCCATTTCTGATGCTATTACTGATGCGCTTCTGCTCTCAGTTCCTTTGAAAAGCATATGTTCTATAAAATGTGAAATGCCCCTTTCGTTTTCATTTTCGTATATTGCGCCTGCCAATACCCACACGCATATTGAAAATGATCTATAACCCTGCATTGGTTCAGCAACAACTCTTATTCCATTTGACAAATTTTTTCTGAAAAACATTTATATTTTCTGAATCAACAGTGCCTTTTTATCCGATTATTTTACCTGTTGGCACTATTGACATACCTTTCTTTTTTATATTATTTATTATACCATCAAGCGCATCTTTTGCGCTACTTGTTGGTTGTAATAATATTATGTTTCCATCTGATGCACCAAATAATGCACGATTTTTTATATCTTCTGCATTTCCTTCAGCGCATTTTAAATCCACTGTACAAATTACATACTTGATTCCAAGCTCATCCGCAACAGCATTTTTGATACTCAAATTTTCTTCATCAGAATAATAAAAAGCAACATCGGCACCGCAAATATTTTTTATTTCTTTTATTGATTCTATCAAATCATTTTTAAGCCATGAATAATTCATTTTTTCCTGTGCTCCCATACCCATTGTTGCTATTTCATGTCCATCTAACACTATTCTTTTTAATAAGTTTTGATTATTCTTTGCCCAATTACCTGTTACAATAAATGTAACGTTTATATTTTGTTCTTTAAGTATTTTTAATATCTCTTCGATAGATTCAGCGTTCCAGCTAACTTCAAACTGTAATGAAACTCGATTATTTCCTTTTATCCCCTTATAAACAGGTCCGCCTATAATCCTTCCCATTGTTGCTGTAACATTAGGATAGTTTGTTGAAATATAAAGTGCAACTATCAGTACGAGCAACATTATATCTATCAAATGGTGATATTTTATATTTCTTGATTTTTTGTTCATAGAGTACCCTCCGAAAAAATATGGATACTCTAATTTATTCCATTATGTAGCAACATATGCAAAGCATTTTTGCTTAGCTTTTGCTTCGCATTTTTTGCTTAGCTTTTGCTTTGCATTTTTTTGCTTTGCATATGATACACTTATTTTCATATCAATTTATAATTATTCTTCGGGTATAAGACCCTTTCTTGTTAGGTTTATTCTACCCTTTGAATCAATTTCTGTTACTCTTACAAGTATTTCATCGCCTATTGAAACTACATCTTCAATTTTTTCCACTCTCTTATTTGAAAGCTTTGAAATATGAACCATACCATCCTTGCCTGGCTTCAACTCAACAAAAGCGCCAACATTATCAAGGATTCTTACAACCTTGCCAAGGAAAACTTCACCAACTTCGATTTCCTTTGTGATGTTTTCTATCATCGCTCTTGCCTTATTTGCAGCAGCTTCATCAGGGGATGCGATAAATACACGTCCATCATCTTCAATATCAATCTTTACGCCAGTATCAGCAATAATCTTATTTATTGTCTTACCGCCAGAACCAATAACATCACGAATCTTTTCAGGATCAATCTTGAACTGAATAATTCTCGGTGCATATGGTGACATATAATCACGTGGCTTATCAATCGTTTCGAGCATCTTATTGAGAATGAACAATCTGCCACGGCGAGCCTGTGCAAGCGCACGAGTAAGTATCTTTTCATCAATACCCTTTATCTTAATATCCATCTGTATTGCTGTAATG
Source organism: uncultured Eubacteriales bacterium (assembly GCA_902797145.1). Classification (GTDB taxonomy): domain Bacteria; phylum Bacillota; class Clostridia; order Christensenellales; family CAG-138; genus RUG14239. The sequence continues at coordinate 6,297 of CADBRR010000016.1, forward strand.
CCATCAACTGTACCTGCAACTTTAAAGTCCATATCACCAAGGAAATCTTCAAGCCCCTGTATATCTGTCATTATAGCGATATTTCCATTTTCTTCATCCTTAATAAGACCCATAGCAACACCTGCTACCGGCTTCTTAATCGGAACGCCTGCATCCATAAGTGACATTGTGCTTGCGCAAATTGATGCCTGTGATGTTGAACCGTTCGAGCTAATAACTTCTGATACGAGCCTTATTGCATATGGGAATTCTTCTTCATTCGGAATTACAGGCAACAAAGCCCTTTCTGCCAATGCGCCATGACCAATTTCACGTCTACCAGGTCCACGAAGTGTTCTTGTTTCACCAACGCTATACGGAGGCATATTATAATGATGCATATAACGCTTATATTCTTCATCGCTAAGCCCATCAATTGACTGGCTATCGCCAATTGCACCCAATGTTGCTATTGTTAATACCTGCGTCTGACCACGTGTAAATACAGCACTGCCATGCGTTCTTGGCAAAATGCCTACTTCGCACCATATTGGACGAACTTCTTCGTATTTTCTTCCGTCAGGACGGATTTCGTGATTTATAATCTTATCTCGTACTATTTCCTTTGTTATTGAATAGAGAATAGCATCTATATCTTTATCTGAATCCGGATATTCGTCAGCAAAATGTGCAAGCGTTTCTTCCTTTACCTGTGCTGAACGTGCTTCTCTTTCTTTTCTATCAAAAGTATCGAGTGACCAATATACCTTATCAAAAGCGTATGCCATTACTTTCTGCGCAAGTTCTTCATCGGGATGATAAATCTCAACTTCACACTTGGGCTTTCCAACTTCCTTTGCGATACCATCAATAAATTCTACTATCTGCTTTATATGTTCATGTGCAAACAAAATTGCATTGAGCATTGTTTCTTCACTTATTTCATTAGCACCTGCTTCAACCATCATAACTGCATCACGTGTGCCTGCTACTGTAAGGTGGAGATCGCTCTTATCTCTTTCTTCACTATTGGGGTTTATAATGAAATTACCATCAACAAGTCCTACTGACACTGCACCTGTCGGACCCATAAATGGTGCTTCGCTTATTGAAAGTGCTACTGATGAACCTATCATTGCAAGAATGTCAGGCTGCGCATCCTGTTCAACAGAAAGAACTGTTGCTATTACCTGAACATCGTTATAAAATCCCTTCGGGAAAAGAGGTCTTAACGGACGGTCAATAAGTCTTGAAGTAAGAATTGCTTTCTCAGTAGGTCTGCCTTCTCTTTTAATAAATCCACCCGGAATTTTACCTACTGAATACATTTTTTCTTCATATTCACAGCTCAACGGAAGAAAATCTACACCGTCCCTTGCTGTCTTTGCAACAGTTGCGCATACGAGTTCAACTGTGTCACCATAGCGTACAAGGCAAGAACCGCCTGCCTGTTCAGCATACTTGCCTACTTCTACTACAAGCTTTCTGCCTGCCAACATCATTTCAAAAGTTTTTTGTTGCATGTTCTCATGCTCCTTTGTCTTATCTTTATTTTTATTTTATTATTACCGAAACTTATTTTTAATAATTAAATGGAATAGCAAAAAGAGCGGGAAACCTTTTCCCGCTCCAAAGGCAATTACTTTCTGAGATTAAGACTTGCAACGATTGCTCTGTAGCGTTCGATATCCTTGCTCTTCAAGTAGTTGAGCAAGCCTCTGCGCTTACCTACCATCTTAAGCAAACCACGGCGTGAATGGTGATCCTTCTTGTTAAGCTTAAGATGCTCGTTCAAGTGATTGATTCTCTCTGTAAGAAGTGCAATCTGAACTTCAGGTGAACCTGTGTCGCCTTCATGAAGCTTATGCTGTTCAATAATCTGTGACTTTCTTTCTTTTTCCATTTTATTATTCCTCCTGAATTTTATCGCCATCAACAAAGTTGCCCGTCGGAGATTCATGACCCCTTGTAAATGGTTCTTAATTATTTTTACTTATTTACTATACCATATTTTTGTTCATTTGTAAATACTATTTTCAATTATTTACAAATGCTTTTTATGTCTTTTTTTATTTGTTCTTTTACATCTTCTATTGAGTTGAATTTTATTTCTCCTCTTATTCTATCTATAAAATCAACTGCAATAGTCTTTCCGTAAATATCACCACTAAAATCAATTATATGCGTTTCTATTGTTGTCTTTTCTCCATTTACAGTAGGATTGTTTCCAATATTCGTAATTGAATTATACGTTTTCCCATTATATATGGTTCTCGTTTCATATACTCCATATGACGGCAAGACTTTTTGTTTATCCGTTTCTATATTTGCGGTCGGAAAACCAATAGTTCTTCCTATTTGTTTATTTTTAACCACGCATCCGCTTAAAGTGTAATTGCGACCAAGCATTTTGTTTACATTTTTTATATCTCCTGCTTTTAAAAGCCGCCTTATCGCAGAACTTGAAACTGTAACATTACCAAGCCTTACTTCATCTACAACATAAAGCTTATACCCCAGTTCATCTTCATATTTTTTAAGCGTATCCACATTCCCTTTGCCATTTTTTCCAAAGGTATAATTAAATCCCACAACAATAGCAATAGGTTTAAACGACTCCACAATCATTTTTATAAAATCATAAGGCAAAATACTTGCATATTCTTTATTAAATTCAACGCAATATATATTATCAATTCCGCATTTTTCTATTTCTTCATTTCGCTCATCTGCTGTAAGAATCAGTTCAGGCGCTTTTCCTATAATGCTCAACGGATGATTTTTAAAAGTATACACCATTGGAATTGCAGAATTTTTTTGCGCAAGATCTAAAACATTATTTATCAGCATTCTATGCCCTATATGGACACCATCAAATGTGCCGAGTGCAATTACAGTTCTGCAATTACAATAACTCAATTCACTCATTATCTCCTCCACAGAGTTTTGTATCTACATGAAGTTTATTATTTTTAATATTGCCTATCCCGATAAACTCTCCGCAATATACTCTGATTTCCTTTACATCGTCATTTTTTGAATCAAGATTTACAGTAAGCCCATTTAGAACCCTTTTTCTGTTTAGTTCTGTTGGCTCAATTGATATTTCATCGAGCTGCATTAGTGCAATATCCATAGGCAGAACTGCTTTTTCAAGTTCTCCTCTTTCTTTCATTTCTCGCAATTCAGCGATTGAATATGCGCTGTCAAGTCCGAATTTTCCACATCTCGTTCTAAGCAAGAACGACATATGGGCAGGAACTCCCAACACCGTTCCAATATCACAGCATAGAGTTCTTACGTATGTGCCTTTTGAACAAACTACTCTAAACAGGAATCTGTTTGAGCAAACTTGTTTTAAAAGTTCTATATCGTGTATAGTTATTTCACGATTTTTGCTTTCTACTTCTTTTCCTTCCCTTGCAAGCTCATATAATTTTCTGCCATTATATTTTGCTGCTGAATACATAGGTGTTTTTTGAAGAATACTACCCTTAAATTTCAATATTGCATTTTTAAAATCTTCGCAGTCGATATCACAATCCATTTTCTGAATAGTATTTCCATATGAATCCTGCGTGTCGGTCGAAGAACCGAACGTTACTTCCGCAATATACTCTTTATCTTTATCGAGCATATAATCAAATAGCCTTGTTGCATTCCCGATAAGTATGGGCAGAACACCGCTTGCGCCCGGATCGAGTGTACCGCTATGCCCTACACGCTTAATTTCAAATATTTTTCTGACATCAATAACTGCATCGCTTGAAGTCATTCCGGGCGGTTTAAGAATATTTACAATACCGTTCATAGTTCATTACCTATTTCAGCAATCAAGTTATCAATAAAAGAATCTATATCGCCTTCAAAATTAAAACCTGCTGCACGTTTATGACCACCACCGCCATATTTTCTGCACAATTCGCTAACATCAAAATACTTTTTTGACCTCGTACTTATCTTATATCGATTTTCGTCATCCTGCCTTACAAAAACAGCAACTTCAACAGTATCAATGTTTCTGAGATTTTCAACAATTCCTTCCGTATCATTGTTGCCTGCGTTATACTCTTTTACTACTGCTAATGGTAAAAACGAATACGCTATTCTTTCATTTGAAAACAGTTTTGATTTTTCGAGGCAATATCCCAACAGCTTAGATTTTCTGAGCGGAATTGTCATAAACAGTTTTTCGCACAAATCTGAAACATCAATGCCAAACTCGACAAGTTTTGAAGCGGCATAGAACGTATCAGCAGTAGAGTTACTATATGCAAATCTTCCTGTATCCGTCAATATTCCACCATACAAATATGATGCAATATTCTTATCAATATCACCCAAACTATCAATTTTTAAATTCTGTTTATTGTTCTTTGCAAACTCTGATAAAAAATAAACAACCTGAGCAGTTGCCGCAGCTTCTGCATCAATTATATTATAATCTGCAAATGCAGTATTTGTTATATGATGATCTATGCAGAATGTCACATCGGCATTTTCAAACAATGGATATGCTCTTCCGAGCCTTCCTGTATCCGAACAATCAACAGTCATAACGCATGGTGATTTTACTGCGTCTTCCGGCATAATGAATTTATCCGAATTTTCAAAAAATGACAAAATCGGAGGAACTACGCAATCACATACGAGTTGAACATTCTTTCCACATTTTTTGAGCAACTCAAATAAAGCCAGACAGGAACAAATTGTGTCCCCGTCCGGTGAAGTGTGTGCTATTAAAATAATATCACTTTGCTTATCAAGTTCTGATAAGAACTTTAATGAATTATTCATCGGGTTCATTCTGCTTTTTCTCCGAATTTATCTCGTTTAATATCTGTGAAATATGAACGCTATACTCAATCGAGCTATCGAGAATAAATTTGAGCTTCGGTATATTTCTTATTTCCATACGCCTACCCAACTCATGCCCTATAAAGCCTGATGCCTGATTAAGAACCTGAACCGTTTCTTCCCTTACACTCATTTCCTTATCGTACACGCTCACGTTTACTTTTGCCCATTTCTGGTCATTGGTAACTTCAGCAGACATAATCGTTGTCATAGGTGAAATGCGAGGGTCTTTCATTTCCCTCACAATTTCACTCAATGTCTTTTTTACCTCTTCATTTAATCTGTTATATCTGAATGAAGACATTAGAATTCTCCTTTATCTTTTTACTTCTTCTACAACAAATGCAACTATGATATCGCCTTCTTTGATATCGTTGAATGATTCAAGACCAATACCGCATTCATAACCTGCGTTTACTTCTCTTGCATCATCTTTGAATCGTTTAAGCGAAGCTATCTTACCTTCGTGGATAATGATACCATCACGAACTACACGAACACTTGCACTTCTTGATACCTTACCAGACTGAACATATGCACCTGCTATCGTTCCTACACCGCTTACTTTGAATGTATTCCTTACAGATATAGTACCCAATTCAACCTCTGTATATACCGGTGCAAACATACCCTTCATAGCGTTTTCGATATCTTCAATTGCATTGTATATTACTCTATAAAGCCTTATATCAACTTTTTCTCTCTCAGCAGCAGCCTTAACTGTGCTATCAGGTCTTACGTTAAAGCCAATAATAATAGCATTTGATGCAGCTGCAAACATTACATCGGATTCAGTTATTGCGCCAACTGCTCCATGTATGCAACGTACTCTTACTTCATCATTTGAAAGTTTTTCAAGTGCCTGCTTAACTGCTTCAACAGAGCCATGAACGTCAGCTTTTATGATAATATTCAAATCTTTTATCTGACCTTCCTTTACTTGATTAAACAAGTCATCAAGAGTAATCTTCTGCATACTCTTAATCTGTTCAGCTTTGATCTTATCCTTACGTTCTTCTGCAACCTGTCTTGAAAGCTTATCTGCATCTGCAACTATAAGAATATCGCCAGCAGAAGGAACTTCAGAAAATCCTAAAACTTCAACTGCACAGCTTGGACCTGCCTCAGTAACTCTTCTTCCTTTATCGTCCATCATTGCACGAACTCTGCCATATGCAGTGCCTGCAACAATTGTATCGCCAACTTTAAGTGTACCGTTCTGTACAAGAACAGTTGCAAGAGGACCACGGCTCTTATGAAGTTCTGCTTCAATAATAGTGCCTTTTGCTTTTCTGTTGGGATTAGCTTTAAGTTCAAGCACATCCGCCTGGAGAAGTACCATTTCGAGCAAAAGATTGAGGTTAGTATGGTTCTTTGCAGAAACTTCTACACAGATTGTTTCTCCGCCCCATTCTTCAGGAAGCAATCCATATTCTGTAAGTTGTTGCTTAACTCTTTCCGGATTTGCAGTCGGCTTATCCATTTTATTTATAGCAACAATTATCGGAACTTCCGCTGCCTTTGCATGGTTTATAGCTTCAATCGTCTGAGGCTTGATACCATCGTCGGCTGCTACAACAAGGATAACTACGTCGGTAACCTGTGCACCTCTTGCACGCATTGATGTAAATGCTTCGTGTCCCGGAGTGTCAATGAAAGTAATACTTCTTCCGTTACAATTTACTGTATAAGCACCGATATGCTGAGTAATACCGCCTGCTTCTCCGTCTGTTATGCTACTATTCCTGATAGCATCGAGTAAAGATGTTTTACCATGGTCAACATGACCCATAATTGTAACTACCGGCGGTCTTTCTACAAGGTTTGCTTCATCGTCATCATCTTCTGAGCTTTCATTAAGCACTTCTTCAAATGACTTTGCAACTGAAAGTTCGAGTTCTATGCCATAGTCTACAGCTACAAGCTCACAAGTTTCAAAATCAATTTCCTGATTTATTGTGGCAAGAATACCAAGACCGAACAATTTCTTTATGATTTCAGCAACAGGCTTACCAATTTTTTCCGAAAGCTCTTTAACAGTTATAGTTTCAGAGTTGATTACTGCCTTTTCAATCTTGATAGGCTCAATCTTATGCTGCTGAGTCTGCTGTTTCTTAGCTTTATTCGGTTTCATTCTATTGCCGCTACGTGGCGAATCGTCATCCCATCCGTCCTGTATAGAATTATCTTTTATCTTTCTTACAGATTTTGACTTTCTATCAGAATCGTATGCAGCGGAACGTGAATTATTTGTTTTTGCAGCATCCCTTGCATTTGACCTATCTCTGTTCTCTCTGCTTTCTTTCATCTGTGGTGCGCTCATGAGTGAATCACCCGAACTACGCTGAGATTTATTGCTTCTCTGTGATGATTTTTTATCCTTCTGATAAATATCATCGTCCTTATCCTTATCGAACGCATCAGGCTTATTAAACTGGCTTCTTCCATGCCCCGAATTATTATCTTTCGAATTTGAATAAGGTTTTTGTTCTTTACCATCACGCCTTGTCTGCTGTTTTCCATCATCATTCTTTTTTGCAGCAGGCTTTGCATTCTGATTATCATTTTTCCTTTGCCTTGGCTGCTCTTTCTTGTTCTGATGTGTTGGTTCTACTTTATTCTGCTTTTCAGCCTTGTCAGATTTTTCAGTTCTATTAATCTGTTCTGTCTTTTCGGGTTTTGTATTGCTCATATTTTCACTTACATCCTTGATATCTTTACTGCTTGTTTCAGCTTCGGATTTATTCTCAGCTACCGTTTTTACATCTTCGCTATTGTCTTTATTTTCATTTTTGAGATAAACGCTGTTTATATCATCACTATGGAATGAATTATCAACAAAGCTACCATTGGTAATATTTTTTCCGTCAACAACTGTAAACGGTCTCTTGCTTTCCTCGTACTCTGATTTTGACTTACTCGCCTTTATTATGGCATCAGTAGTTTTCTGCCCCATATCATTCAACTTCTGAAGTCTTTCCTTTGCAGTTTCTACTACCTTTTTTATATCATTTATGTCCTTTACTGCCATTATTCAATACCCCCGTTGTCCTCGTTTTTAATACGCTCAAGCTCATCCATAATCATTTTTGTGAACGACTCTCCAGTTATCGCTGCAACCATTCGATTATCCTTTCCAATCGACTGACCAAGATTTTCAACCTTTAACAATGGTATATTATGTTTTTTACACTCTTCTGACCATCTATTAAAAGAATTTTCAGAAACTCCTGCATCAAGCAGCAATATTTTAACTTTTCGTGATTTATATGCTTTTTCTACAGCAAATTCTCCTGAAGCGCATTTACCTGCTTTCATAGCAAATCCGATAGCAGTATATATCCTGTTACTCAACTTCAACCGACATTACCTCCTTGATACGATTTATACTCTCTTCGCTTAACTTCCCATCAAGCGTTCTCTCAAGAATTCTTGTCTTAATTGCTTTTTCAAAGCATTCTTTATTGGTACAGATATACGCTCCTCTTCCCGACTGCTTTCCGGTTTCATCATAACATATTTCACCTTCGGAGTTTTTTACAACTCTTATCAGTTCTTTTTTAGGAAACATCTGTCTGCAACTTACGCACATTCTGTTTGGAATTTTCTTGGGCATTAATAACAACTCCGTAATATTATTTATTATTCTTATTGAATTTCATCGGATTCTTCATCAATTAAACCCAACGATTCAAATTCATTTTCTTCACTTTCTTCTGCTCTTCTTGCATCTTCCTCATGCTGTGATTCGCTCTTTATATCTATCTTCCAGCCGGTAAGTATTGCAGCAAGTCTTACATTCTGTCCATCTTTACCGATAGCAAGTGAAAGCTGGTTGTCCGGAACTATTACCTTTGTTGATTTCTCCGCTTCATTGATATATGCAAATATTACTCTTGCAGGACTCAATGCCTTTGATACATATACTAATGGATCGGGATCCCATTCTATAATATCAATCTTTTCATCATTTATCTCAGAAACGATTCTTTCAACTCTCTGTCCTCCCGGACCTACGCATGAACCAATTGCATTTACTTCATTAGGATTCGTTGAATATACTGCTATTTTTGTTCTCGATCCTGCTTCTCTTGCTATTGATTTAATTTGAACTACACCGCTTCTTATTTCATCAACCTCAAGTTCAAACAATCTCTTAATAAGGTTGGGGTGCTTCCTCGAAACCATAACTTCAGGATCTTTTCCGTTTCTTCTAATACCGAGAACATATACTTTTAATCTGTCACCCGATTTATAAACTTCGCCGTTTACCATTTCGTTCTCGCTCATTATGCCAACTGTATTACCAAGTTCAACATATACGCCCTTTCCGGGTTCAACTCTCTGAACGATTGCGGTAACTATCTCATGTTCTTTTTCATTATATTCTTCAATTATATTGCCATGTTCAGCTTCTCTAATTTTCTGTGTCATTACCTGCTTTGCAGTCTGTGCAGCTACACGACCAAATTCTTCAGGCTTAACGTTGATTTTTACCTGAATAAGCTCATCAACCGAATAGAGTGCATTTATTTTCTTTGCTTCTTCTAATGAAATTTCCTTGAACGGATCTTCAACAACTTCTACAACTTTCTTTGTTGCCCACATCTTAATATCGCCAGTTTTATCATCTATATCAACAAGTATCTGGCTTTCGCTATTATTACTCTGGCCTATATTTTTTTTGTATGCAGAAATAAGAGCAGCTTTGAACCATTCAATCAAAGAATCCTTACTTATTCCTTTTTCCTTTGCAATATCATTAAGTGCCTCAATAAAAGCCTTATTATCCATTTTTTCTTCCTCCCTTTTAATTAAAGTCAATATGCGGTCTTATTAGCGCTGCATCTTTTCGCAATATAGTCATAGTTTTTTCGGAATTGCCTTTAGATATAACAAATTCATTATCGTTATATGAAATAAGTTTTCCCCTAAACTCCTTTTTCTTTTCAATAGGCGCATATAATTTTACATCGACTTCTTTGCCAATGTTTCGTTCAAAATCACGATCTTTTTTAATAGGTCTGTCGATACCGAGCGATGAAACACTTAAATAATATGCCTCTTCGATTGGATCTGCTTCATCAAGTATAGGATCTACAATTTTGCTTACCTTTTCACAATCGTCAAGCGTAATTCCGTTTGGCGAGTCGATATAAAGTGTAAGCACCCAATTGCCTTGTTCCTTTTGGTATTCTACCTCAACAAGCTCATATCCTGCCTGCTCAACAGCATCTTTTACAATATCGTTTACTGTATCCGTTATTTTCACTTTTTCCTCCTGAAAATCTACAACGATTTATCCGCATTTTAACATCATATTAAACTATTTTGATATGTCAAAATGAAAGAGTGGATCTCAAACCCACTCTCCTTATCACACATCTAATAAACTTAGATTTATTTTATCACACATTATTTAATAAATCAAGTAAAATATAGATATTTTCTCAAGATTTTTTAAAATAATGTTATTTGGTTGCTTTCGGGGAGCATATCAAGGCAGCCTTGTTCTCTTAATAGAGTTACTACTGCGCTGTTTGCCTTTGTCCTTGCAATAAAATCTTCAATCGAGTTAAACATACCTTCCTTGCAGGCATCTGCAATCTGTATTGCAGCGTTTGCGCCTACACCGGGGATAGATGAAAATGGTGGTCTTATTGCATTTCCTTCTATTGTAAACTTAACAGCTTCGGATTTATAAATATCTATCGGCAGAAGCTCTATTCCTCTCAGATTCATTTCATAAACGACTTCGAGTATTGGAAGCAGTTTTCCCTCCTTTGTTTCCGCATCATTACCTTTTTCCTTTATCGCATTTATAGATTTCAAAACCTTATTTGCACCACCAACTGCATAATTTATATCAAAATCATCAGCCCTAACAGTAAAGAATACCGAATAGAACGCAAGCGGATAATTAAGTTTATAATATGCAATTCTAAACCCCATCATAACATATGCTGCTGCGTGGGCTCTTGGGAACATATATCCTATCTTTTTACAAGAATTTATAAACCACTCAGGAATGTTGTTATCAATAAGGTTTTGTTCCATTTCAGGAGTAAGTCCTCTTCCTTTTCTGACATTCTCCATTATTTTAAACGATATAGATGGATCATCGCCCCTTGCAATCAGGAAATTCATTATATCGTCACGAGTACAAATTACTTCTGAAAGCTTTGCAACACCGCTCATAACAAGCTGGTCTGCATTTCCAAGCCATACATCAGTACCATGTGAGAGTCCTGCAATTCTTACAAGCTCTTCCATAGTTGTTGGCCTTGTATCCATAAGCATTTTGCGTACAAAGTTCGTACCAAATTCAGGTATAGCAATAGTTCCGACATCACAATCGAGTTCTTCAAGCGTTATTCCAAGCGGTTCAACGCTTGAATAAAGCAACATTGTTTGTTTATCGTCAAGCGGAATAGTTTTGGGATCAAGCCCTGTTATATCCTCAAGCATTCTTATAACTGTCGGGTCATCGTGCCCCAGAATATCGAGTTTTACAAGCCTATCATCAAGCGCATGGAAATCAAAATGCGTTGTAATAGTATCTGAATCCGTTTTGTCCGCAGGATGCTGAACTGGTGTAAACTCAAGTATATCATGTTCTTTTGGTACAATAACAATACCTCCAGGATGCTGACCTGTTGATTTTTTTACACCTGAACAGCCATCAACAAGTCTTTGTTTTTCAGCATTTGACATATTTATATTATTTTCTTCGCAGAATTTACTTACATATCCAAACACTGTTTTATCCTGAACGGCACTTATAGTTCCTGCTCTAAAAGCATGACCTTCACCAAACATTTCTTCAGTAAACTTATGCGCAACAGGCTGATAATCACCTGAGAAGTTAAGGTCGATATCTGGTGTTTTATCACCCTTAAATCCCAGAAAAACTTCAAACGGTATTTCATATCCTGCTTTTTTATATGGCGTAGAACATATCGGACAGAGCTTATCCGGCAAATCTGCTCCACATGACGAAACCGACTTATCAACATCAAAATCGCTATGCTTGCAGTTAGGGCAAACATAATGTGCTGGAAGCGGATTAACTTCCGTTATACCTGCCATAGTAGCAACGAGAGAAGATCCTACTGAACCTCTTGAACCAACAAGATAACCATCGCTTAACGATTTATGAACGAGTTTCTGCGCCATAAGATAAAGCGAAGCATAACCATTACCGATAATTGAATTAAGTTCTTTATCAAGTCTTTTCTGAACTATTTCAGGAAGTTCATCGCCATATATTTTATGAGCAGTTGAAATTGCCATTCCGCTCAATTCCTCGTTTGCGCCTTCGAAAGTAGGCGAATATGTTTTTTGTTCATCAAGGAACGGTTTACATTGCTGACACATCTCAGCAATCATATTAGGATTATCTATTACAATCTCGTGAGCCTTTTCTTCACCAAGATATGAAAACTCATCGAGCATTTCATCGGTTGTTCTCAAATACAGAGGCGTTAATGTTCCTGTATCTTCAAAGCCCTTTGCAAACAACAGAATTTGCCTAAAAACAACATCTTCCGGATTAAGAAAATGAACATCACAGGTTGCAACTACGGGCTTATTCAACTTTTCACCGAGTTTTATAACTTCTCTATTTAAGTCACGCAAGCCCTCATCGTCGTCAATAACACCTTTTCTAACAAGGAATTTATTGTTATCTATTGGCTGAATTTCGAGGTAATCATACCATAATGCGATTTTTTCTATTTCTTCAGCTGGCTTTTTATTTAATATTGCCCTGAACAATTCGCCTGCTTCACAAGCAGAACCGAGCATCAAACCTTTTCTATGAATGAGCAACAAGCTCTTAGGTATTCTTGGAACATGATAAAAATACTCAAGATGCGAATATGAAATCAGTGCATAAAGATTTTTAAGTCCCGGCTGATCCTTTGACAATATAATAATATGGTTTGCACCATGACCGTGCTTTTTCGTTTTTTCGCCATTGCCCAAATGAAAAGCAGGAATATCTGTACATTCAATTTCTTTCATTTTATCGACAATTATTTTTGTCAATTCAAGCACTAATTCGTTACAACCTAAAATACCTTTGCTTGCAACGCTTATATTTAGTGCAGCAGCTACTGAATCAAGTTCAATATTTTTAATTTCTCTAAATAAATAATGAGTAAGCCTTTTCGTATCAAAATACCCTTTTATTCCATCTTTTCCATTTGTTCTGAGCACATTATTTATATAATTCATTTCATCTTCGCCATGAGAAGATATTATTCCATCGCCAACAAATTCAATAAGCTCATTTATCGCATCAATATCGCTAACCGCCTCGTCAGTATAATTGCAGTTTACTCCACATTCTTTGCTCATTACATCTGTAAGTGGTATTCCTATATTGACATACTTATGGAAATTTTCTCCATCTTTTAATGCAGAAATCTCAATCAACTTCGGATTTTTTAAACCTTTTTTAACGAAATTAAGTGATATAGGAACAATTTTACTATCTATTGGCATTAAATCGCAATCAACATAGAGATAGCCTTCTACGCCAAATATAACCTTTACACCGGTTTTCTTTGCCATACTATACGCTTTCGGGAACGTTTGTACAACACCATGATCTGTAATTGCAATAGCCTTGTGTCCCCAATCTTTAGCAGTATTAATAACTTCATCTACTTTTGTCAATGCATCCATTGCTGACATCTGAGTATGCAAATGAAGTTCAACACGCTTTTCTTCGCAGTTATCCATTCGTTTAGGAACAACAATTTTTACAATATCGCTTGGTGACATACATAACTCGTGCATATATGTATCCATATATATCTTGCCCTTTATTCTGAGCCAATCACCGCTTTTCTTAATGCCCTCAAGCTTTTCATATATATTAGTGTTATCGTTTTCATCAAGAAAAAGTTTAAGCGGAACAGTATTTGTATTATCAGTGACATTAAATGTTATAATTGCGCCACCATTTTTTCGCTCTTTTGATTCAAGCGTGAGCAATCTTCCTTCAATTACTATTCTTCCCGATTCTTCAACTATATCTTTGATTTTTGTTACAGTATATTTAACAGGATTCCTACCCATAAGAACGGTTGCATCGTTCACAGGCTTCTTCTTATGTTCAATGCTTATAACGTTATTATTTTCACTTGCAACAGCTGAATAATCAAGCACGATACTTGAATCCTTTATATACTTAATCTTAAAATCATATCCATAAAAATCGCTGAGGCATTTAGTAATATCCTTTCCCATTAAATCGACTAAACACGCATTTTCAGGTACTCTTACATTTATAACCTCATCATTATACTCCCATTCAGATTTGCTTATCATCGGTTTAAGCATTGGTATTCTTGAAAATACTGTGCTTTTAAATACAGATACAGCATACTCAAAATCATTTTCAAGCTCATAATCTATATCAGTAAAATCTATCTGGACTTCAATCTGGCAGCCATCAAACATATCTTTGAGCTTACTTATAAAACCTTCAACCTGATTTGAAGAAAGCAATGTATCCGACTTTATCTTTAAGAGTATTCTTTTTTCGCTTTTATGAAATTCTATATTAACTACATCAATAGATGATGATTTATCTATCGAAAACAAACTTTCTACATTATCTACCATTATTTTACCACCTATTTTATCATATCATTTATATCATCTATAAACGAATCTATAACTTGAGGCAATTCTCCCGAATAGCATTTTTCTCCATTTTTGAAAACTACCGCATTAGTTTTACCAAATGCAATACCTATATCGGCTTCCCTTGCTTCGCCTGGTCCGTTTACAGCACAACCCATTATTGAAACTTTAAGATATTTATTTGTTTTGGGTATTCTTTCTTCAACATATTTAACTATTTTCTCTAAATCAACATTAGTTCTGCCACAAGTAGGACAGCTTGTAATATCTATTCCTCTTTTTCGCATTCCTATTGAACGAAGAATAAGATTTCCTGCTGTAACTTCCTGAACAGGATCACCGGTTAGCGATACTCTGATTGTATCACCAATTCCATTAAGTAACAAATTCCCAATTCCTATAGAAGATTTTATCAACCCGGAATTACCTGCACCCGCTTCTGTAACACCAAGATGCAGCGGATAGTCAACAATCTTCGAAAGGTTTGTATATACATCTATCGTGTCAAGAACATTCGATGCCTTAATCGAAATAACAATATCATAGAATCCGCATTTTTCGAGTATTTGAACGTGCTTTAACGCACTTTTAATCATTCCCTCGCTTGTTACACCGCCATATTGTTCAATATACTCTTTTTCAACAGAACCTGAGTTTACCCCTATCCTTATGGGGATATGCTTGTCCTTTGCGCAGGCAACAAGCTCTTTTACATTCTTCTCGCTACCTATATTTCCGGGATTGAATCTTATTTTATCAATTCCATTTTCCATTGCCATAATTGCGAATTTATAATCAAAATGAATATCTGCAACAAGCGGAATGTGTGTTTTTTCTTTAATAGAACGAATGGCTTTTGCGCATTTTTCATTATAAACAGACATTCTGACAATATCGCAACCTTCCTTTTCAAGCGCAATAATCTGTTTTACAGTCGATTCAACATCTGCTGTATCAGTATTTGTCATTGATTGAACGGTGACGGGATTTCCGCCACCGATAGGAATTTCTCTTATATATACTGTATTTTTTGAACCCATATTAACCACCGATA
>CADBRR010000017.1 GCA_902797145.1 uncultured Eubacteriales bacterium
CTACAAATGTTACTGTGTATACATTGATTTCGTACATTGCACGAACTTCCATATCCTCTGTTACATTTGTGATGTCCTTATCCCAACTTACGAAGTGATAACCTTCAACTTCGGGTGCTTCAGGAGCCTGTGCTGCTTCACCATCAACTACTTCTACTTCTGCGATAAGGTTTCCATCTTTATCAAGGAATCTTACTGTATGTGTTTCAGGTACAGGAATTTCAACCTTTTCATAGATTGCATGAACATCCATATCTTCTACTACTTTATCAAATTCCTTATCCCAGCCCTTAAATTCATAACCTTCTACTTCCGGTGCTTCGGGAGCAACTGCTGCTTCGCCATGCTTTACTTCAACCTGTGCAAGAACTGCATCTTCAAAGCCATAGAATGTTACCTTATATACTTTTACTTCGTATATCGGGCGAACTTCCATATCCTCTGTTACTTCTGTGAGGTCATGGTCCCAACCTACGAATGTGAATCCGTCAACTTCGGGTGCTTCAGGAGCTTCAACAGGTTTGCCATCTTCTACTTCTACTTCTTCAATAACATTTCCATCCTTATCAAGGAATGTTACTGTATGTGTTTCAACTTCAGGACCATATGTAAATTCATAGTCTGTCCAAATAAGAACTGCATATTCGCCGTCTTCAAGGAGCCAGATGTTTTCATCATAACCTGCGTTTCTATATGTTTCGGGGTTTCTGAGTTCTTCTTCTGTCTTGTGATATGCTCTACCGTCCTGTGTATCCCATCCTGCATAGGGTTCTTCAATGTTGCCATAACGATAGAAATGACCAACTTCAAAGAAAAGTGATTCAAGCACTGTCATATCTGTTAGATAATCTGCATAGTAAGCAGTACCTGCAAATGTATGACCCCAACCCATGCTTGTGCTCTGTGAGTTTGTGATAACATCAGCGTGTGAATAAGCATATGCCATTGCTTCAAGTTCGTATTCAATTTCACCGCCCATGATGCCGCCTGCATAGTTATCAGCTTCTATTCTGCCATATGCGTAAACGTTCATTATCTTGCCCGAAAGTGCAACACCTACGATGCCGCCAGCATAGTGGCCATCAACATCGCCATATGTCATATTAACCTGATCCCAGCCAAAATGCTGCAATGCTGTTACATTTGCGTTTGACCATGCTCTTGTGATAATAGCATTTTCTGTTGTGCTTGCGCCTGCGATACCGCCAACGAAGTTACCATATGTTGTAACTGTTGCATCTGAGAATACCATATCAATTTTAGCGTGGTTCATACCAACAACACCACCGATTGTATTTACATGCTTATCATATGAGCCTGCGCTGATTGAACCATGTGTCTTTACCGATGCTACAACGCCTCTGTTGCAGCCAAGAAGGATACCTGAATTTGTACCAGCATTTGTGATTGTGCCTTCTACTTCAACATTTGCGATAATACCATCTGACAAACCGAACAAGCCCGCATTGATTTTACCATCTGCATCGTATGTGAAGTTTGTAATCTTATGACCATTGCCATTGAATGTGCCCTTGAAAGGAGCTTTTTCTGTTCCGATAGGCTGCCATCCCTGGATATTCTCCATGTCGATATCGTTTTCAAGGATGTAGTTTGCATCAAGATTATTTGCTATTTCAGCAAGTCCCTTTGCATCTGTGATTTTAACAACATTTGCGCCCTGTGCAAACACTGCGAGCGGAAGAATAGTTAAAATCATGATAGTTGCCACTATAGCAGAAATTGTTTTTTTCATACTCATACCTCTTTTCTTAATGTTTGAATTAATTTTACCATAGTTTTTATTTAATTTCAATGCTTTTTTGATGAATTAATTATTTTTCTGCCATATTTTTAAACAATATATTATTTCGTGTGTATTTTTTCACATTTTTTTCATTTTTGTTCTTGATTTAAATTTGCTATTCCTAAATTCGATATAATGTGGTAAAATAACTATTAAGAAAATAAAGGAAGGAAAGGAATTTTTTAGCTATGGATATATTGAATGCGATATCCGAACTCATCAAGGCAGATGGCGTTTCAGGACACGAACATAATGTTGCACAGCTTATAAAGGAATATTTCCGCAAATATACCGATATGGTATATGAAGACAAGCTTGGCAGCGTATATGCTAAAATGGGTTCAGGCAGCCCCGTAATAATGATTATGGCGCATATGGATGAAATCGGTATGATAGTAACAAAAATCGAAGATAACGGAATGCTTCGTATGCACAAGGTTGGCGGAATTGACCCGAGGGTTTTGCCCGGAAGTGAAGTAGTAGTCGTTGGCAAAAACGAAAAAATCAAGGGAATTATTGGCGCACTCCCTCCCCATTTACAGACAGCAGAAGATAAGAACAAGGCATATATGCTTGATGATTTAGTTGTTGATACAGGGTTGAGTTATGATACAGTATGCAAAAAGATTCGTATAGGCGACACTATAACATTTGATACAGTAGAACCGCTTAAGCTTTCAAATAACCTTGTTTCATCAAAGACATTAGATGATAGATCACACGTTGTTGCAATGTTCAGGGCAATGGAGATTTTATCAAAAGTTAAGCTCAACTGCACACTTGTATTCTGCGCATCAAGGGATGAAGAAACGACAGGCACAGGCGCAAGAACGCTTCCTTATACAGTAAATCCCGATATGGCAATAGCAATTGACGTAACTCACGGAAAAACTCCGGGCGTTGGCGAACCCGATGCGTTCGAAATGGACGAAATAAGCATTATATACGGGGCAAATGCTCATCCGAAGCTCAATGAAATGATTGAAAATTCTGCTGACGAAGCAAACATTAAGCTTGCAATAGAAGTTTGTATGGGCAGAAGTGGAACTGACGGCTGGGGAATACAGGTTCTTCGTGGGGGTATACCTACTGCTATACTCTCAGTTCCTGTTAGATATATGCACACAACGGTTGAAACGCTCAGCACAGATACAATAAATGAGCTTGCAAGGCTTATTGCGCAGTTTGCGATGGATATTAGCGATATTGGCGATAAATGGGAGGAAAAGCTATGCTTGGACGATTGAAGGAATTATCGGAGCTTTCTGCTGTAAGCGGAAATGAAAAGGCTGTACGCAAATACATTAAGGAGTTTGCAAAGCAATATACAGACGATATAAAGACCGATTCAATGGGCAATTTATATGTTCACAAAAAAGGCAATGGCAAGAAAATAATGCTCGTAGCGCATATGGACGAAGTTGGAATGATGATATGCCAGATACATGACAACGGTTTTTTGTCATTTCAGGCAACAAACCTCGACCCACGAGTTGTAGTTTCAAAGCGTGTTGAAATTGGCGAAAAGAAAATCCCCGGAATCATAGGTTCAAAGGCAATTCATTTGCAGTCTGCCGCTGAAAGGAAGCGCACGCTTGCGCACGATGAACTGTATATTGACATAGGCGCTAATGACAAGAAAGATGCACAGAAAAAAGTTAAGCTTGGTGATTTTGTATCGTTTACAACGAAGTTTGAACCTTTCGGCGAAGGTCTTTTCAAGGGCAAGGCACTCGATGACAGAATTGGCTGTGCAATAGTTATGGAGCTTATGAAAAACGATTACGATTGCGATTTATATTGTGTATTTACAGTTCAGGAAGAAACAGGAACAAGAGGTTCAATGGTTGTAACGGAAAATGTTCAGCCCGATTTAGCTCTCATATTTGAGGGTACAACAGCAAACGATATGCCCGGATGCGAAGGTCATGAAACAGTTACTACAGTTGGCGAAGGCCCTGCAATAACATTTATGGATGGAGCAACAATAGTTAATAGAAAGCTTATAAATGCACTTATTGAAAGCGCAGAAGAAGCAAACATACCATATCAATTCAGAAAGGGCATAAACGGTGGTACTGATGCAGGTCCTATCCACACATCGGGATATGGTTGCATAGCAGGCGGAATCTCTGTCGGTTGCAGATATATCCATTCGCCTGTATCAGTAGGTTCTGAAAAGGATTTTGAAAATGCGTTCAAGCTCGCTGACTATTTTATGAAAACAAAGAAATTTGAAAAAGTTTTGGAGGGATAATTATGTACGATATAAATAAAGAAATGCTCAAAGACATTCTATCTTCATTCGGACCTGCCGGTCGTGAAAGCACAATTGCAAATACTATAACAAAATTCATATCAGGTCATGCTGATGAAATATATACTGATAATTTCGGCAATCTTATCGCCCACAAAAAGGGAACGAGCGGCAAGAAAATAATGTTCAGCGCACATATGGACTCTATCGGTCTTATCGTTGTAAACATTGACGACAACGGTTTTCTTCGTGTTGCAAGGGTTGGCGGTGTAAACCCGACAATCACTATCGCAAGGGAAGTTGTATTTGAAAATGGTGTTCGTGGCGTTACATTCTATGAAAACAAGACGGATACGGCAAAGACAACAGA
>CADBRR010000018.1 GCA_902797145.1 uncultured Eubacteriales bacterium
CGCCGGTTTCCATACAGACAACTGATTAAAGGTTGTCTGTTTTTTTATGCCCAGCTATGACGCTGAAGACGTCAAACCCTATGGGTTAGGAGGATAGGCAGCAGCTGAGTTCCATACAGACAACTGATTAAAGGTTGTCTGTTTTTTTATTTGAAATGTTCATGACACGATTGAAGTGAAGTTGTATTTGAAACTTATTTTTTAATGTATAACAGATTTTGGAGGAAGTAGGCAAATGTCGGCTTCCGTTTTAAGCAATTCATTATGAGTCACTTTTTGTTATATATGCTGAGTATTTATTTACTTCATTTAAAACATATATAGTTAAATTTATTTCAAGGTTAAACTCAATGCTTTAACGCTGAAATGTCAAACTATATGGTTTGGGAGGTTTTTTATATCCAGCTAAGACGCTAAAGACGTCAAACCCTATGGGTTGGGAGGATAGGCAGCCGCCGATTCCCATACAGACAACTGATTAAGGTTGGCTGTTTTTTATATTCTATGCACATATTTCAGTTTGAACATCTGCTTATTGAATTTGATTTGGCAACTCTTTATATTATGTGAGTTTATATTTAATTTTTATTTTTCGATGCTGCATTTTATTCGATTCGTTTTTGTTTAGCTATGACGCTGAGCTGAAATGTTAAACTAAATTATGTTTGAGGAGCGGTGTGCGATTATTTAAATAATAGTTCTTATAAACAATTATAGTTTACTAAATAAATTTTCCCATGAAATCCTGTGATCTGATAGATATTTATTGATTGATTGATAATGAAAAAACACTAAATTTCATTTCTTATTTATTCAAATACATTATTTAAATCAATCCTGCATATGATTTACAAAACCATATGTGGGAGGGATTATTTTGTCCGCAAACAGTTTTTACAGTGGATTTTATGAAGATTATATTGAAAATCGTGTATATGAACTTGCAAAATACATTATTTCAACTGGCGCAACAGTCAGGCAAACTGCCGAAATGTTCTCCGTCAGTAAATCAACAGTACATAAAGATGTTACTGAACGGTTGCAGCATATAAATAAAGATTTGTTTTTTCAAGTAAAGCAGGTGTTAGATTATAATAAAGCACAGCGCCATATAAGAGGCGGTCAAGCAACAATGATGAAATATAAAAATAAGACTTAAATTGAAATATTTGTGATGCTGAAAACAAACCAAATAATAGCCGACTGTTAAAATAAAAGATACAATTTTTATAACCTATTGTAAAATTCTATTAATTGCTATATAATATACTAAACTATATTATTGAGGTTTAAAATGGAATAAATTCAAGAAATGCCGGAACAGGTAGTGCCTGCCGTGCAGAAGAAGCCTGCAAAATGGCTTATTCCTGCAATAATAGTCGGTTCGGTTGTTGTAGCGGCAGTAGTTTATTTTGCTTTCTTCAGTAATAGTGGAAGGTTTCTCAGCTTTAGAAAAACAGAATTTGGAATGACAAAGGAAGAAGTTAAGCAGATTATGGATAAAAGGGCAAATTGTACTAGTAGAATTTATGCTTGGCTTATATATAACAAACGTGACTTTTCGATAGGTGGAATAGATGTTACCGGTTCTGTTTTTGACTTTGAAAATAATCGATTGATAAAAGAAGAATATAGTATGTATTGCGATAATGAAAATATTGATTTGTATAGAATACACTTATATTTAAAAAACAACTTTGTAATATTTACGGTGAACCATATAGAGAAAGTCATTTTGGGAATATATTTATAGATGATAATGGAGAAGAAGTGAGTTTTGATTCTCTGACCGAAGATAAGTATAATAAGTTTATAAAAAAGGTCTTTGTTTTTAAACTTTATTTAAAAAGAAGATATGGTTATAAGAATTAGTACAAGAGAAAATCATGCATATATTTATATGTACATAAACAAATAGTTGCAAATTATAGATAGAACCTACTCAATGAGTGAGTTCTTTGCTATATAAAATACAAATAGTAGAGTATAATAACAACAAATAATTATGAATTATATAGAAAAATATTACATATTTATTATAATTATGTAGATACCTTTTAATGAACAGTTGACATGATAGAAAAAAAATGTTATAATCAATAAAAATATTTTGAGGTGCTCAATGGATAGTAATGATTTGAATGTCAACGACCATAACATTAACGAAGAAGCGGTTAGTGATAACACGAAAAACAAAAAATATATTCTAATAGTTGTTATTTGCATGATTTGTATTGTAGTTGCTATATTTGCATTACAAAAGTCGTTCTGGGAATTTCGCAAGGCAAAAATGGACATGACACGCAGTGAACTTGTAAGTGCAATTGGAAGCAAACCGACAAAAGAGTACGATATTCCGATTGAATTGGGTGGTAATTTAAGAATAATTTATGATAACACAAATAATTCCATGCTCTCTGATTTTAAAATTATACAGTCCGAATATGAACTCCATAATAATAGACTTGTATGTGAAACATATGCGCTTGATAACGATGATGGAATAAATTTATATGAAAAGTGTTTAAAAATTGTAAAAGAGTGCGATTTCAAATATGGCACAAGTAAAATTACAAGTAATTTATCAAAGGATATTGAAGTAAGGGATTATAATGACTACATTATATTAGGTAAATTGACAATATGCTGGACATGGGAAAATGATACTGAATTCGTGCAACTTTTCACACTTAAAGACTATACAGCGTTACAGTTTTTTTCTAAGGTTTCACCGGATCCTGATTTCAGAAATTTAACTTGGGGGGCGAGCAGAGAAACCGTTAAGTCAATTGAAGGCGAGCCGTATAAGGACGGCGTAGAAATTGAATATAAAGATGTTGAAGTTTTTGGAGAAAAGTCCTATATGCTGAAATATTTGTTTGAAAATGGTAAACTTATTGAAGCATCGTTCTATATTACGAATTGTTCATCATATGATTTTATTGATATGGAAAATACAATTAAAAAACATTGCGGAAATGCTATTGAATCAAATTCTGATGAATCCTATAAATGGTCAACATCTAAAGATGAGGTAACTTTGTCATACTATAGAGATCGTCAAATAATGAAGATAACTTTTAGCGATAATATATATTGGTCGAGTTTTGATTAAATTAGAAAAATGAACAATAAATACTTTACAGAACTAACTTTTAGAGTTGGTTCTTTGTTATATAAAAATATGAGAAAGGAGCAAATATGAACGATAATCGTTTATTTATTTTAAAAAGTGAAGATGAGGAGCTGATATTTCCGATAAGTCCACATAAGTTAATATAAACAAAAACAAAGTCAGGGCGATTTCTGACTTTGTTGCCACTTAATAACCAAACATTTTATTTAACTCTATTATAGACTTTATCAAAGATTTCATCGCTTTTTTTTGTATATTCATCAATCATAGCGTAAGCTTCTGTATCAAATCTATTTGCAAGCTCCTCATCTTTAGTTCTAAGAACCTTTGTATTTATGAATACATTCAAACTTGCGCCGAGCAAAGCGGAACGCAAGAACGATATACCTACACCTACATCACTAATTGCGTGTTTAAAACCTACAACTTCAAAATCCGACTGGATATCAATAGCTTCACAGCAACATTTCATTATATTTAATGGGCAGCGTGTTGCAACGATAAGCGCATCTTTCAAAATCTTATCCCTGTTTTTATAATCCTTAGGCAGACTATATGCATCGGAAAGTACCATAAAAGCTTCTGAATCTTCCTGAACAAGGCTCATCAATCTATCAAGTATCTTCTGCGCCTTGCCAAGATGATGTAGAACCATATCATCAGGGTTTTCAATTTCGTTGTTTTTATTGCTTTTATGTAATGTCAAATTACCTGCCATCATACCAAGGGAAATGCCAAGCGCTGCTACGAGTGCGCTACCACTTCCACCACCAGGTACTGACTCCTTGCTCGATAAAAGTTTTGCATATTCCTTGCAAGAAAGTTCTGAAAATTCTATGCTCATTTTTACTGTCTCCTTTTTTAAAAAAATCCTAAGTATATTATATACTTTTTTTTTGAGTTGTCCATATATTTTAAAAGAAAGATATAAATTTTTTACGATTTAATTTTCGCTACGATACGAATATTAAAAATAATGGTTTAAAAATTGTTTGAAGATATTGCAAAAATCAATAAAGTTTGTTATGCTATATATGTGAAAATATTTTATCGTAATGAAAACGGAGGTGCGCATATGAGCGGAAAGAAAGTTGCGATAGTAATGGGAAGCAAATCCGACTATCCTGTAGTTGAAAAAGCGGTAGAGCTTTTGGAACAATGGGGAGTTGAATACGAGATAAGAATTTTATCAGCACATAGGACACCTGATGAAACAGGTGAATTTGCAAAGGGTGCTGTTGAGCGTAATGTAGGTGCTATAATAGCTGCGGCAGGCAAAGCAGCAGCGTTGCCCGGTGCAATAGCGGCGATAACGACAGTACCGGTAATTGGATTACCTATAAAATCATCGTTTATGGACGGGCTTGATTCTCTTCTTTCGATGGTGCAGATGCCAAGCGGAATACCTGTTGCTACAGTAGGCGTCAATGCTGCCGAGAATGCAGCACTTCTTGCGATACAGATACTTGCGTTGGGTGATGAGGCGCTTGCAAAGCGTCTTATGGAATATAAGGTTGAAATGAAAAATAAGGTGCTTGATCAAGATGCGAGCATGAGATAATAAATTATAATGGAGGCAAAGGTTATGTCAAATTACACTGAAAAGGAACTTATGTACGAAGGTAAGGCAAAGAAGGTTTATTCAACAGAAAGCGATAAGTATGTTATCGTTGATTACAAAGACGATGCAACAGCTTTCAACGGTGTTAAGAGAGGCACTATTGTTGGCAAGGGTGTTATAAACAACAAGATGAGTAACTTCATGTTCAGAATGCTTGAAAAGCACGGAATAAAGACACATTATGAAGAAGAATTGTCAGATAGAAGAACACTTGTTAAGAGAGTAGAAATAGTTCCCGTAGAAGTTATAGTAAGAAACGTTGCAGCAGGTTCACTTGCAAAGAGACTTGGCATGGAAGAAGGCACTCAGCTTAAAACAACAGTTCTTGAATACTGCTATAAGAATGACGAACTCGGCGATCCTATGATTAACGATTATCACATTGCAGCGATGGGCATTGCAACAAAGGAAGAAATGGCTAAAATTGCTGAAATGGCACTCAAAGTAAATGAGATTATGATTGAGTTCTTCAAGAAGGTAAACATTGATCTTATCGACTTCAAACTTGAATTTGGTAGATTTGATGGTGAAATAGTTCTTGCTGACGAAATTTCGCCTGACACTTGCAGATTCTGGGATGCAACAACGCATGAAAAGCTTGATAAGGACAGATTCCGCAGAGATCTTGGTGGTGTTGAAGAAGCATATCAGGAAGTAATGAAGAGAATAATGAGCGAAAAGGAATAAGGAGCTTATAATAATGAAAGAAGTTCTCAGCGATAAGCAGAGATTGGAATCACTTTATCATGGCAGGTTTGAGCTTATCAAACCACGAGGCGACAGAATGGAGGAGGAATGCGGAATAATTGGCGCATTTGATCCAGATGGTGATTCTGTTACGGATATATTATATTATGGACTCTATGCGCTCCAGCATAGAGGACAGGAAGCGGCAGGCATTGCAACAAGTGATGGTGAAAATATAACATATTATAAAAATCAGGGACTTGTTACAGAATGCTTTGAAGACGATGAGAGATACAAGTATCTTAAAGATGGTCATATTGGAATAGGTCATGTAAGGTATTCAACGGCAGGTGACAAAAGCGTAGTAAACGCACAGCCATTGTTTGTACATTTCAAGGGTGGAGATCTTGCACTTGCACATAACGGCAACCTTATAAATGCAGAATGTATAAGGAGCAGGCTTGAAGAACAAGGATACATTCACCAGACAAATGTTGATACAGAGGTTATAGCGGGCCTTGTTGCAAGAAGGGCATCAACGCTTACAATTGAAAAATCACTTGAGGAAACGAGCAAAGATTTAAGAGGATCGTATGCGCTTGTTGTACTTGAAAAGGACAAGCTTATTGCGATGCGAGACCCTCTTGGCATAAGACCGCTTGCACTTGGCAGAGTTGGCAATGTATATGTTGTTGCGAGTGAGAGTTGCGTTTTTGATACACTTAATGGTGAGCTTATTAGGGATTTACATCCGGGTGAGATACTTACCATTGATAAAGATGGGCTTCACTCGACAAGAACGCAAGTTCCGCTTGAAAGCAAACTTTGTGTATTTGAATTTGTATACTTTGCAAGAAGCGACTCCATAATTGACGGAGTATCAGTTTACAAGGCAAGGGAAGAAGCAGGAAGGCGACTTGCGCTCAGGGATAATGTTAAAGCGGATATAGTTGTAGGTGTACCTGACAGCGCATTCCCTGCAGCGATTGGATATTCGAAGCAATCGGGAATACCGTTTATTGAAGGACTTGTTAAGAACAGATATGTTGGCAGAACGTTTATTCAGCCTGGACAGCAGAAGAGGGAACGTAGCGTTAAGATTAAGCTTAATGCGCTTAAGAGAAATGTTCAGGGTAAACGTATAGTTCTTGTTGACGATTCAATAGTTAGAGGAACTACATCAAAGAAAATAGTTGAAATGCTCAAAAGTGCAGGTGCGCTCGAAGTTCATATGAGAATTTCATCGCCTGTTGTTACAAATCCGTGCTATTTCGGCATAGATATTGCAGAGAGCAAGCAGCTTATAGGTTCAGGACATAATGTAGAAGAAATAAGAAAAGCAATTGGCGCAGATTCGCTTGAATATCTTACTATCGAAGACTTGATGAAGACAGTAGAGGGTTCATCATGTGGATTCTGCACAGGTTGTTTCACAGGAAATTATCCTATGAATGTTGATACGGAAAGTAAGTATTGTCCATTTTAATAGTTAAGGAGAATAATATCATGGCTATAGATTACAAGAGCGCAGGCGTAGATGTAGAAGCAGGCTACGAAGCTGTCAGAAGAATGAAAAAACACGTTAGTGAAACATATAACGATAGAGTAATAGGTGGACTTGGCAATTTCAGCGGTCTCTA
Source organism: uncultured Eubacteriales bacterium (assembly GCA_902797145.1). Taxonomy (GTDB): domain Bacteria; phylum Bacillota; class Clostridia; order Christensenellales; family CAG-138; genus RUG14239. Next base: position 7,085 of record CADBRR010000018.1, read on the forward strand.
TTCGATTGCAGGAATGGGCATGGAAGAACCTGTTCTCGTTGCAGGAACAGATGGCGTAGGCACAAAACTCAAGCTTGCGTTTGCACTTGAAAAGCACGATACTATCGGCATTGATGCTGTTGCAATGTGCGTTAATGATGTAGTTTGTCAGGGTGCAACCCCGTTGTTGTTCCTCGATTATATTGCACTTGGAAAGTTAGAACCTGAACAGGTTGAAAAGATTGTAAAGGGCGTTGCTGATGGCTGTAAGCAATCGGGCTGTGCGCTTATTGGCGGTGAAACTGCTGAAATGCCAGGATTCTATCCCGTTGGCGAATATGATGTTGCAGGATTTACAGTTGGTATAGTCGATAGAAAAAAGATTATTGACGGAAGTTCAATCAAACCCGGTGATGTTCTTGTAGGACTTCATTCAACAGGCGTACATTCAAACGGTTTTTCACTCGTAAGAAAACTCGTTGGCGAAGACAAGGAAAAGCTCAACATTAAGGTTGATGGCATCGAAGGCACGCTCGGCGAAGCTTTGCTTACACCAACAAGAATTTATGTAAAGACAGTTCTTGAACTTATCAAAAAGTTCAATATTAAGGGACTTTCTCACATTACAGGTGGCGGTTTCATCGAAAATATACCGAGAATGCTTCCTGAAAACACTCAGGCTCAGATTAAGCTTGGTTCATGGAAAATTCCGAAGCTGTTTGATTTGCTCAAAGAACTTGGCGGACTTGAAGACAGTCAGGCATTCAATACATTTAACATGGGCATAGGTATGGTTATGGCAGTTGATAAGGATGAAGCTGAAGCTGTTGTTGAAGAAGCAAGGAAGCTCGGCGAAGGTGCTGATATTATCGGTGTTGTTCAAGAGGGCGAAAGGAAAGTCGTACTCAAATGAGCATCGGCATAAATAATAGAGAAAAAAAGCGTATAGCTGTGTTCGCAAGCGGTGGCGGAACTAATTTTCAGGCTATAATTGACGGCTGTGAAAACGGCACGATTAACGGAGAAATAGTTCTGCTTATATACAACCGCAAAGATGCTTTTGCAAAAGAAAGAGCTGAAAAGCATGGCATAAAGAGCTGTTATGTAAACAAAAGGCAGTTTGAAAACGAACAGCTAATGGTAGATAAAATGCTTGAATTGCTCGATGAGAGCGGAACACAGCTTATAGTTCTTGCAGGTTATTTGCAGAAAATTGATGCACGAATAGTCGAAAAATACAAGAACGCAATAGTTAATATACATCCATCGCTTATACCGGCGTTCTGCGGTGATGGATTTTATGGTCATTTCGTGCATGAAGCTGCACTCCGTTATGGGGTTAAGGTTTCGGGCTGTACTGTACATTTTGTTGATAGTGGAATGGATACAGGTCCGATTATTATGCAGACTCCGGTTATTGTTGAACAGGGCGATACAGCAGAAACACTTGCTGCAAGGATTCTTCCTTACGAGCATAAGACACTTACGAGTGCTGTTGCGCTAATATGCGATGACAAAGTTACTGTTGAGGACAGAAAAGTTATTATAAGAAAGTAGGAATAGTTATGAAAAATGCTTTGATATCCGTATCCGATAAAACGGGAATAGTTGAGCTTGCAAAGAAAATCAGCGAGCTTGGTTTTAATATAATTTCAACAGGTGGAACAGCAAAGCTCCTTAAAGAATCAGGGCTTGAAGTTACAAACGTTTCAGATTTGACAGGCTTCCCCGAATGCCTTGATGGCAGAGTAAAGACTTTGCATCCACGCATTCATGGCGGTTTGCTTGCTATGCGTTCAAATGAAGAGCATATGAAGCAGATTAAAGAGCTGGGCATAGATCCGATAGATCTTGTTGTTATCAATCTCTATCCGTTTAGACAGACAATCTCAAAAGAAGGCGTTACATTTGAAGATGCAATAGAGAATATCGACATTGGCGGACCTACTATGATAAGGGCAGCTGCTAAAAACTGGCAGGATGTTGTCGTTCTTACTGACCCTGCTGATTATGATGAAGTTATAAGACAGCTCAAAGAAAACGGAGAAGTTGATAGAAATACACATTTAAGGCTTGCATATAAGGTTTTTGCACATACAGCAAGTTATGATGCGCTTATCAGCAATTATCTTGCAGAAAAGCTCGGAATAGAGTTTCCCGATACATTGACAAAAACATTTGAAAAACAGCAGGATTTGCGCTATGGCGAAAATCCGCATCAGAAGGCTATATATTATCGTGACCTTATCGGTATAGAGGGTACGCTTGCTGATGCTGAACAGCTTCATGGCAAGGAACTTTCATACAATAACATAAGCGATACAGATGGTGCTTTGAGCATATTGAGAGAGTTTAAAGACGAACCTACAATTGTTGCTGTAAAGCACGCTACGCCATGCGGTGTTGGTTCGGGCAAAACACTCAAAGAAGCTTGGACAAGAGCATACGAAACAGATCCTGTATCAATTTTCGGCGGAATTATCGCATCAAATACGAGAATAGACAGAGAAACTGCTGAAGAAATTTCAAAGATATTCATTGAAATAGTAGTTGCACCGGACTTTGATGATGATGCATTTGAAATTCTTACACAGAAAAAGAACATAAGACTACTTAAGCTTGCTACAATAAACAAGCCGCTCAAGGATAAGATGGAATTTAAGCGTGTAGCAGGCGGACTTCTTATGCAGGAACGTGATGAGAAGTTGCTTGGTGAAGAACTTACCGTTGTTACAGACAGAAAGCCCACAGAGCAGGAAATGAAAGATATGCTTTATGCTTGGAAGATAGTTAAGCATACAAAGTCAAATGCTATCGTTGTAGCAAAAGACGGACAGTCACTCGGCATTGGCGGTGGTCAGGTAAATAGAATATGGGCTACACAGCACGCACTCGAAAGAGCAGGCGAAAAAGTTAAGGGCGCAGCACTTGCTTCTGATGCTTTCTTCCCGTTTGATGATTGCGTAAAGGCTGCTGCACAGGCAGGTATTACTTGCATAATTCAGCCAGGCGGTGCAAAGAATGACGCGGACAGCATAAAGGCTTGTAACGAAGCAGGCATTGCTATGGTATTTACAGGAATGCGCCATTTCAAGCATTCGTAAAAATTCGCAATAAACTTATAAGGAGCAAATTGTTATGAAAGTACTTGTTATTGGCGGCGGCGGTCGTGAATATGCAATAGTTAAAAAACTGAGTGAATCAAAAAAAGTTGACGAGATAATCGTTGCTCCCGGTAACGGAGGCATTGAAGATATAGCTACTTGCGTAAAAATATCTGCTACTGATGTTGAGGGTATGACTCGATTTGCTGTAGAAAACAACATAGATTTTTGCGTTGTAACGCCTGATGATCCGCTTGCGCTTGGCATGGTTGATGCTATGGAAAACGCAGGTATTCCGTCATTTGGACCTAACAAGGCTGCTGCAAGGATTGAGGCAAGCAAAAGCTTTGCAAAGGAAATTATGCGTAAATACTCGATTCCAACAGCAGATTATATGTTGTTTGAAGATAAAGACGAGGCAAAAGCATATATCGCAAAAAAGGGTGCGCCTATTGTTATAAAGGCTGACGGTCTTGCAAAGGGCAAAGGCGTCATTGTAGCGCAGACTGTTGAAGAGGCAATAGAGGCTGTTAATACAGTTTCTGACGAAAAGGAATTTGGTAAGGCAGGAAGTAAGATTCTTGTTGAAGAATGCTTGTTCGGTACTGAAGCATCTATCATGTGTTTTAGTGACGGAAAGAACATTAAACCTATGATTTCGAGTCAAGATCATAAACGCATATTTGACGGTGATAAAGGTGGAAATACAGGCGGTATGGGTGCATTTGCTCCAAGTCCGTTCTATACAGATGATGTAAGGGAAATAACTGAGAAAAATATACTCAGGGCTGCTGTCGATGGAATGGCAAAAGAAGGCTGTCCATTTAAGGGCGTTCTGTACGCTGGGATAATGATAACGAAAGATGGCCCTAAGGTTATAGAATTCAATTCAAGGTTTGGAGACCCTGAAACACAGGTGGTTTTGCCACTTTTAAAGAGCGACCTTATGGATATTATGATGGCTTCAAGGGAAGGCACACTCGATAAAATAGACGTTGAATGGTCTGACGAGGCGAGCGCAATAGTTATAATGTCGTCAAAGGGTTATCCCGGAAAGAGCGAGACAGGTTATGAAATAACTGGGCTTGACGAAGTTTGTGATGCACAAATCGTTCATGCAGGTACTAAAAAAGTCGATGGCAAGTTTGTTACGAGCGGTGGCAGAGTTCTCGGAGTTCTTGCAAAGGGTGAAAATCTCGATGAAGCACTTGCAAAAGCTTATAGAGAGATTAAGAAGGTTAAATTCGAGGGCGCACATTATAGAAACGATATTGGTGGATCTTTGAGAAAATAATTTGTATGCGGAAAGTAAAACAATTATGATTTACTGTTCCGCATTAAAAAATAATTGAATAACAGGTGTTTTATGAGCGTAAGAAGATTATTTGTTGAAAAAAAAACAGCATATGCAAGCGGTGAAAAGAGCTTGCTCGCTGACCTTAAAAACCAACTTAAAATTAATGACATTGATAGTGTAAGGATTCTTGCAAGATATGATGTAGAAGGTCTTGACGATAACGAGTTTAAGATGGCTTCTGATACTATTCTTTCAGAACCCATGGTTGACAAGGTGTTTACAAAAATGCCCGAAGATATGGGCAGAGTTGTTATTTGCGAGCTTATTCCCGGACAGTATGATATGCGTGCAGACAGTACTGTTCAATGTATAGAAATGCTCACAGAGGGCAAAAAGGTTAAGGTTGCAACTGCTGTTATCTATGGTATAAATGGTAATATTTCTGATGACGAATATAATAAAATCAAGAAATATCTTATAAACCCCGTAGAAATGCGTGAAGGCAGTGCTGATGAAGTTACTTCACTTGATATGGAAATGCCCGTTCCTGCCGATGTAATGGTTATGAACGGATTTACAAGCTTTGATGATGAAAAAATCAAGAAGCTTTGCTCAGAACTTGGTCTTGCCATGTCAATAGACGATGCAATTTTTGTAAGGGATTACTTTAAATCAATAGGCAGAGAACCCACTATGACGGAAATCAAGGTTCTTGATACGTATTGGTCAGATCATTGTCGTCATACAACATTCTCAACAAAGCTTGAAAATGTTGAAATAGAAGAATCAATTTATCAGCATAGAATAGAAGGCGTATGGAGAGATTACCTTGAGGCAAGGAAAATCGTGCATGGTGAAAAAATTTCACGCAAACAGGTTTGCCTTATGGATATTGCTACACTTGCTGCAAAGGAACTCAAAAGGGCAGGAATACTCGATAACCTCGATGAGAGCGAAGAGATTAACGCTTGCTCAATAGTTGTTGATGCTGATGTAGATGGCAAAAACGAAAAGTGGCTCGTTATGTTCAAGAATGAAACGCATAACCACCCGACAGAAATAGAACCGTTTGGCGGAGCTGCAACTTGCCTTGGAGGAGCTATTCGTGACCCGCTTTCAGGTCGTTCGTTCGTTTACCAGGCAATGCGTGTAACAGGTGCTGCTGATCCGAGAAGAAGCATAGAAGAAACTATAAAGGGCAAGCTTCCACAGCGTGTTATTACAAATAAGGCAGCAGCAGGTTACAGCTCATATGGAAACCAGATAGGTCTTGCAACAGGTATCGTTCATGAAGTATATGATGATGGCTATGCTGCAAAGCGTATGGAAATCGGCGCAGTAGTTGGCGCAGCACCACAGAAAAACGTTGTTCGTATGCGCCCTGAAGCAGGCGATATTATAGTATTGGTTGGCGGCAGAACAGGTCGTGACGGATGCGGTGGCGCAACTGGTTCATCAAAGGCTCATACTGAAAGCTCGCTTGAAATGTGTGGAGCAGAAGTTCAGAAAGGCAATCCGATTACTGAAAGAAAGATTCAGAGATTGTTTAGAAGAGAAGAGTGTTCAACACTTATTAAGCGTTGTAACGACTTCGGCGCAGGCGGTGTTTCTGTAGCTGTTGGCGAACTCGCAGATGGACTTGATATTGACCTTGATAAAGTTCCCAAAAAGTACGATGGACTTGATGGAACAGAGCTTGCAATCTCAGAATCGCAGGAAAGAATGGCTGTTGTTATTGCGCCTGAAAACCTTGAAAAGTTTATGGAGCTTGCAAAGGAAGAAAACCTTGAAGCAACAGTAATCGCTTCAGTTACCGATAAGGGCAGACTTACAATGAAGTGGAGAGGCAAGACTATTGTTGACCTTGAAAGAAGCTTTATCGACACAAATGGTGTTATGCAGAAGACAGATGCGTTTATCAAAGCTCCTGATGGAAGAATGATAAATAACGAATTTGTTAAGGCAGATGAAATTGAGAAGAAGTGGATGGAGGTTATAACAGACCTCAACGCTTGTACACAAAGAGGTTTGCTTGAAAGATTTGACTCAACTGTTGGAGCAAGGACAGCACTTATGCCGCTTGGTGGAAAATATCAGAGAACTCCTGTTCAAGCAATGGCAGCATACTTGCCGGTTATGAATGGCAAGACAAACACTGGTACTGTTATGAGCTTTGGCTTCAACGTTGATATAGCAAAATGGAGTCCGTTCCATGGCGCTGTCTATGCAATAGGCGAATCGCTTGCAAGGATTGCTTGTGCAGGCGGTGATATAAAGAAAGCAAGGCTTTCACTTCAGGAATATTTCGGAAAGCCCGGAACAGATAAATCACGTTGGGGACTTCCGCTTGCAGCATTGCTTGGCGCATATCATGCACAGAAGATGTTCGGCGCAGGTGCTATTGGCGGCAAGGATTCTATGAGTGGTACATTTGAAAAGTTAGATGTTCCGCCAACACTCGTAAGCTTTTCGCTTGCAGATGCGGATATGCGAAATGTAATTTCAGGCGAGTTTAAGAATAAGGGCGACAATATCTATCTTATCACAACACCTATTGATAACGATGATTTGCCTGCATTTGAGATATTCAAAGACAACTGCGAAATGATTTATAAAAACATCACAAGCGGTAATATAAAGGCTGCATATACTGTTCAGAATGGCGGTATTGCTGAAACTGTTGCAAAGATGGCATTTGGTAATATGCTCGGCGCAGAGCTTGATTCAAATGTTGATAAAGATATGCTCTTTGGAAAGATGCCTTGCTCGTTCATCGTTGAAGCTGAAAAACTTGAAGGAAAATATGTTTCACATATTGGTAATGTTATAGATAACGGTATGCTTTCAGCTTGTGGCGTTAAGATAAATCTTGAAAACGCTTATAGAGCAAGCGAAAATGTACTTGAAGGCGTATTCCCGGTTAAGAGCGATAATACTTTAGAAAACTCGCAGATTTGTGAACTTTCATATACTCATCGAGAGCAGATTATGCCCAAAGTTAAGATTTTGAAGCCGAGAGTTCTTATTCCTGTATTCCCCGGTACTAACTGTGAATACGAAAGTGCAAAGGCTTTTGAAAAATTTGGAGCAGAAGTAAATACTGTTATCATAAAAAATATCAATCCGGGCGATATAGACTATACTCTTAAAATGCTCGAAAACGAGATTAAGAAGTCGCAGATTATTATGTTCCCCGGCGGATTTTCAGCAGGTGATGAACCTGATGGATCGGGCAAGTTTATCGCAACGACATTCCGTTCACCAAGGCTTAAAGATGCAGTAAGCTATATGCTCGATAAGAATGACGGTCTTATTCTCGGTATTTGTAATGGTTTCCAGACGCTTATCAAGCTTGGACTTCTTCCGTATGGCGAAATAAGGGATATGAGCGAAACAGCTCCTACTCTTACATTTAACGATATAGGCAGGCACCAGAGCAGAATAGTTAGAACAAGGATTGCTTCTGTTAAATCACCTTGGTTTGCAGGCGTGAACGTTGGCGATATAATATCTGTTGCAATTTCACATGGTGAGGGTAAATTTGTATGCCCCGAAAACTTCGATGAGCTTGTCAAGAATGGTCAGATAGCTACACAGTACGTAGATATGGACGGCAAGGCAACTATGGATATTGATTATAACCCGAACGGTTCGTTCTTTGCTGTTGAAGGTATAACTTCACTTGACGGTAGGATTCTTGGTAAGATGGGTCATAATGAAAGATGTGCAGATGGCTTACTAAAAAATGTCGAAGGCAATTACGATAGCAAGATTTTTGAAAGCGGCGTTAAGTACTTTAAGTAATGTAATTGACCAAATATGATAAGGCGGCGCAGTGCGTCGCTTTAATTATGACTAATAAATAATATATAACAGGGAAAAATGCAGTAAAAAATTCATTTTCTCTTGACAAAATGAAATAAAAGTTTCAAAATATATATTGAAAAATAATGGAGGAATTTGGAGAAATATGGAGTACGCAAAATTGTCAAGAAATGAGCTTGAATCAATCAAGGCAGAGCTTGAAAAAGAATATAATGAACTTAAAGCGAAGGGATTGAAATTGGATATGTCAAGAGGTAAGCCGAGCAAAGCACAGCTCGATTTGTCAACCGATTTGTTCAATATGCAGCTTTCACCTGAAGAATTTATGATTGATGGAATAGATGCGAGAAATTATGGCACGCTTTCAGGTCTTCCGTCAATGCGCAGGCTTTTTGCAGACCTTCTTGGTGTTAAGTATGAAGAAACATTCATTGGCGGAAGCGCAAGCCTTAACCTTATGTTCGACCTCATTTCAAAGGCATATACACATGGTCTTCTTATGAGCGAAAAGCCTTGGTCACAGCTTGAAAAAGTTAAGTTTTTGTGTCCGGCTCCGGGTTATGATAGACATTTTGCAATATCAAAGAGCTTTGGTATGGAAATGATTTATGTTCCTATAAACGATGATGGTCCCGATATGGATATGGTAGAAGAACTCGTAAAAGATCCTGCTGTAAAGGGTATGTGGTGCGTTCCTAAGTATTCAAATCCTTGCGGAATAATTTATAGCGATGAGGTTATTGATAGAATAGCAGCACTTAAACCTGCTGCAAAGGATTTTGCACTTATGTGGGATAACGCTTATTGCGTACATGAATTTGATGGCGAATTTATTCCGTTCAGAGATATGCTCACGCTTTGCCGTGAAAATGGCAATGAAAATATGGTTTATGAGTTCGCTTCAACATCAAAGATTACATTCCCGGGCGCTGGTGTATCCGTAATGGCAACAAGCGAAAAGAATATGGAATATTTGCTTAAAATCCTTACTGTTCAGACGATTAGCTATGATAAGCTCAATCAGCTCAAACACTTTAAGTTCTTCAAGGATAAGCAGGGTGTTCTTGACCATATGAAGAAACACGCACTTCTTATGAAGCCAAAGTTTGATGTTGTTATAGAATATCTTGATAAGTATGTTAAACCTTACGGAGTTGCAAAGTATAATCATCCTAAGGGCGGATATTTTGTAAGCCTTGATACAATGGAAGGCTGTGCAAAGAGGACACATCAGCTTGTTAAGGAAGCAGGTGTTGTTATGACAGGCGCAGGCGCAACATTCCCATATGGCAACGATCCTAAGGATTCTAACTTGAGAATAGCTCCAAGTCTTCCTCCGATTGAAGAACTCAAAGCAGCTATGGAAGTACTTTGCGTTTCAGTTAAGCTCGCAGCAGTAGAAAAGCTCCTCGGCTAATAAAGTTTTGATAATATATATAAAAATTCCCGACTCTATTTTTTAGGGTCGGGAATTTTGCCCATTTATTAACTTCTTATCTGTGATAGAACTCTGCCAATAGCATCGTTTATAACGAGATCTGCACGATTATCATATGGTGTTTCAGACTTGTTAATTAGTACAAGCTTGTCACCACGATAATAATCAATAAGCCCGGCGGCAGGATATACCTGAAGGCTCGTTCCGCCAACGATTAACATATCCGCACGCATGATATGCGTTATTGCGCCTCTTAAAGTATATTCATCAAGTCCTTCTTCGTAAAGCACAACATCGGGTTTTATCATACCGCCGCAATTGCAATATGGAATACCATCCTGAGCTTGAATTGACTCAACAGAATATTGCTTATGGCACTTCATACAATAATTTTTGTAAATTGAACCATGAAGCTCAAAAACGCTTTTGCTACCTGCTGCCTGATGAAGACCGTCTATGTTCTGCGTAACTACCGCAGTTAGCTTTCCCTCTTGTTCAAGCTTTGCAAGCGCTATATGCGCAGGGTTTGGCTTAACATCCGTTATAAGCAGATGTTTCTTATAATAATCGTAGAAAATATCGGGATGCGCCATAAAAAATGTATGACTCAAAAGCGTTTCGGGCGGAAAACCATAGTTCTTTATCGCTGTAAAATGACCGCCTTCACTTCTGAAATCGGAAATTCCGCTTTCAGTAGATACGCCTGCGCCGCCAAGAAAAACTATTCTTCCCGAACTTTCTATCATTTTATTGAGTACTTCTATCTTATCCATAATGTTATTTGTTTAAGCCAGCTTTTTCACGAAGCAAATCTGCTTTGTCGGTTCTTTCCCATGGCAAATCAACATCTTCTCTTCCAAAATGACCGAATGCTGCCGTATCACGATAGATAGGTCTTCTTAAATCGAGCATTTTAATTATTGCTGCTGGTCTTAAATCGAAGCATTCATAAACGAGCTTTGCAAGTTCATCATCGCCTAAAATGCCTGTACCCTGAGTATCAACAAGGATAGAAACGGGGTGTGCAACACCTATTGCATATGCAAGCTGAATTTCACATCGTCTTGCAAGCCCTGCCTTTACGATGTTCTTTGCAACATATCTTGCAGCATATGCAGCAGACCTATCAACCTTTGTCGGGTCTTTGCCGGAGAAGCAACCGCCGCCATGACGAGCATATCCGCCATATGTATCAACGATTATCTTTCTGCCTGTAAGTCCGCTGTCACCCTGAGGTCCGCCGATAACGAATCTACCTGTAGGATTTACATAAATCTTTGTGTTATCATCAATGAGTTCTTTAGGTATAACCGGCAATATAACTTTTTCTATTATATCTTTACGAATCTGCTCTTGTGTAACATCGGGGTCGTGCTGCGTTGAAAGCACAATCGCTTCTGCCCTTATAGGCTTATCATCCTCGTATTCTATTGTTACTTGGCTCTTGCCATCGGGACGAAGATAGGGGATAATGCCACTTCTCCTTATTTCTGCAAGCTTACGAACGAGCTTGTGCGCAAGATGAATAGGCAAAGGCATAAGCGTTTCTGTTTCATCACAAGCATAACCGAACATCATACCCTGATCGCCTGCACCTGTGTCAAGATCATCATTTTCTATTCCCTCTTTAGCTTCAAGTGACTTGTCAACACCCATTGCTATGTCGGGTGACTGTGAATTGAGCGCAGTTATAACTGCAAGAGTATGTCCATCAAATCCATATTCAGGCTTATCATAACCAATCCTCAAAACCTCGTCACGAACTATCTTGGGAATGTCAACATAACAGTCTGTTGTTACTTCTCCCATAACCATTACCATACCGGTTGTTGCCGCACATTCACAGGCAACCCTTGCGTTGGGGTCTAATGTAAAAATTGCGTCGAGTACAGAATCAGAAATTCTATCACATACTTTATCAGGATGTCCATCAGTTACTGATTCCGATGTAAAAAATCTTCTTGCCATAATAATATCCTCCTTTTTTAAGACTTATCAAGTGGATATAATAAAACCTCGCCGGCTTGACGAGGTCGATTAACAAATATCCGAGTCTCATCTACCAACATAAATTGTTGCAGGAATTAGCACCTTACTGTTTTCAGCAGGTTGCCGGGTTTCATAGGGCCGGTCCCTCAACCACTCTTGATAAGCTTTATTTCTTTTTTCACTAAAATATTAACATATATATATTGCATTGTCAACATATTTCATATAAAATATACCAAGATGGTAAGTTTTAATAGGATGGTAAAAATATGAAACGAGTTCTCGGCTGTATTCGTCGTGCTGACGAAAGATATAATATGATAAAAGATGGGGATAAAATTTGCGTTGGAGTTTCAGGCGGCAAAGATAGCTTGTTGCTTTTATACGGACTTAAACTTTATCAAAAGTTTGCAAGGACAAATTTTGATGTGTGTGGAGTTATGCTTGATTTAGGGCTTGTTGAACAGGACTATAAAGCTATTATAGATTTTGCTGAAAGGATAGAAGTTCCGCTCGATATTATTAAAACCGATATTGGCGATGTAGTGTTCAATATTCGCAAAGAATCACATCCATGCGCATTGTGCGCAAAGCTCAGGCGTGGCGCACTTAACAATGCCGCAAGGGATAGAGGCTGTAACCTCGTTGCTACAGGGCATAATAGGGAAGATGTGCTTGAAACATTCTTTATGAGCCTTTTATATGAAAGCAGATTAAACACGTTCGGTCCTGTAACATATCTTGGAAGGAAAGATGTTACACTTATAAGACCGCTCGTGTTCTTGCCAGAAAAATATGCGCTTTCTGTTGCAAAGCATCTTGAACTTCCTGTTCAGAAGCCTAATTGCCCTGTTGCAGGCAAAACTAAGCGAGAGGAAATGAAAGATGTTATTAAATATTTCTGTTCAATCGTTCCCGATGCTGACCAGCGTATTATGAACGCTATTGCTGATACGCATAAGTATGGTATGTGGGATAGATTGAGGCTTCCACCTGAGGAATGATTAAAATTATAAAACCTCAGAGTATCACATTGAATCTATCATGAAAGAATAAAGATATGACGCTATACGCTCCTTTTCGTTACTGTATAGGCTTTTAGGGTTAAACTCAATATGATTTCCGACTGTAAGAATCTTATTTTTACGGTCTGCATAGACAGGATTGAACTTTATGGACTTTCCTGTTTTTTCATAGTATTTTTTCGCTATCGAAACAAAGCCTGTATAGAATTTGCTTGCTCCTTCAAGCTTATAGTGTCCGTCATCTGTGGGGTTTTCGGGAAAAAGTAATATGCTTTCTCCGTTGTCGAGGGCGCTTACACTTTTGTTAATCGTTTCAAGTATACCTCTGCCTGTTCGATGAACAGGTATGGGGTTTGTACTGCTCAAAAGATTGTATATAAATGGAGATAATATATTAGCGGTGATTTTGTTGCGAAATTCCGCCCGTTTAGGGAAAATTCTGCTTATACCACTTATCATATGATGCTTTATTGTTTTTTTATCAAGCATTTTATCTATAATCCATGGCCTAATATTATATGGTATATATAGCTCGGTTATTATGGGACCTGATATTTCCATATGATTTGCAACAAAGATACATGGTTCATCTATTGTTTGCTGACACTCATACTTATATGGGAATATTTTCTTTAAAATCTTTCTTAAAAAAATATAAGCCATAGAAATTCTCCGTTTACTATTTTAATAATCAAAATAATATGTTAAAATTATTAAATAAACATTAACATTAAGAAAGGATGAATTATTTTGACCATATATCTTATTATTATCAATTTTATAGCTTTTACTATGTTTGCGGTTGATAAACATCGTGCAGTTACAAAACAACGAAGAATCCCAGAATATGCACTTTGGATAGTATCTGTTATTGGCGGTGCGGCAGGATCTTTTCTCGGTATGCGTGCGTGCAGGCATAAAACAAAGCACATGACATTCGCAATTGGAATGCCTGTGCTTATGTTCGTAGAAATTTTTATTATTTATTACTTTTTCGGTTAAAAAACTTGAACGTCATAGGATAAATACAGCCTGCAAATAAAGCAACGATTAAGTATCGTATAGCATCCGCTGCATAATGACCTGAAAATAGGTTGTAAAGCGGAGTTTTGAGCAACGCCCTTATTCCAATTACTATTCCAAGACCTATTGCACATTTCAATATTTGCATGGTAAGTGTTGCTTTTGTATCAAAGTTTATGTATTTGCGTTCGATAAAGTACGAAATCGTAATGCCTACTGTTGCACCAAGAAGCGTATATGCGCTTTTAAGTCCATGAGCATCAAACTCAGGAACATTGGCACTCGTTTTAGGCATAAACTCAACAAAGCATACAAGACCTATTGCAAACGCTACAATTAAGCCGTAAAGTACATAAATGAGTTTTTTGTTCTCTTCAGATTTTTTAAATAAGAATGAAAACAAAAATACTGTAATTATTCCTGTAATTAGCGAAACGCCTACATCAAGCGGTGTATGTACCCCAAGATACAACCTTGAGAATGCAACAAGCAAAATTAAAACTATACTTACAATGCTAACCCAACGCTTTTTGCACCATACGGCAACAGTAAGCGCAATACATGATATAGATTGCGTATGCCCTGATGGGAAAGAATAACCTGTTGCGGCAGGAATAGCACTTTCAACTGCATGGAATGAGCTGTCACGTATCCATGGGCGAGGAATTACGAATATAGCTTTTAATAATTGGTTTATAAGCGTACCGAATATGCCTATGTAAAATAACCTGTAACCCCATTTCTTGTCAACGCACCATAAGAATACTATCGCAAATGCGATGAAGAATATGTCGCTGCCAAGATAGGTTATGAGCGATAAGATTTCCGTAAGTACGGGAACTCTTATGTTGCTTAAAGCGTGTAAAACTTCCATAATCTTATAAATATCTCCTTATTTTTAATTACAATAACTATTATATCATATTTGGTAAATTATTGGAGTTTAATTTTTAAAAAAATTTTAAAAAATTTTTTTAAAAGTATTGCAATTTTAAAAATATGTGATATAATAATATATGTTCTTAGGAACGAGGGCTATTCCTCCTTAGCTCAGTCGGTAGAGCATGCGGCTGTTAACCGCAGTGTCGTTGGTTC
>CADBRR010000019.1 GCA_902797145.1 uncultured Eubacteriales bacterium
CAAAAAAACATCATTTGTTGTTGCCGGTGCAAAGGCAGGAAGCAAGCTTGATAAAGCGAATGCACTCGGCGTAACTGTAATAAGTGAAAAAGAATTTTATGAAATGATAGAAGCAAAATAAAGTCTTTTTATTGTTTTTATAGGATATATATGTTATAATATATTTTCAGGAGGCGTTAAAATGGTACAAAGTATGACTGGCTTCGGCAGAGCAAGTGTTGAAAGAGACGGAAGAATGATTATCGTTGAATTAAAGAGCGTAAATCATAGATTCCTTGACTTATCATTCAGAATGCCGAGACATATAGGGTTTATTGAAGATTCTCTTAGAAGTTGTATTAAGGATAGAGTTGCAAGGGGACATATAGATGTTTCTGTTAGCTATAGAAATACAAGATGTGATGCAAAAACGGTAGAAATTGATGAAGCCTTGCTTGTAGCATATGTAAATGCAGCAGAAAAGGTTAGTGTAGATCATAATATTGAATACGATTTAAAAATATCTAATATTCTTAGACTACCCGATGTCACAAATGTAATTGAAGCTGATGAAGATAGCGATGTAATAATAGAAATAGCAAAAGAAACAGTAAATATGGCAATAGACTCCCTTAAAGCTATGCGTGAGAGTGAGGGTGAAAGGCTTGCAAAAGATTTGCTTGTAAGGGTAGATACAATTGCAAATATAAGAGATAATATTGCTTTACGAGCCCCTTATGTTGTAGAAGAATATCAGCAGAAGTTAAATGAAAGAATTGAACAGCTTATAGAATCAAAGGAATTGATAGACAAACAAAGACTTGCTACAGAGGTTGCACTTTTTGCTGATAAGGCATCCATTGATGAAGAACTTGTCAGACTTAAAAGTCATTTTGAACATATGCGTAATGTGCTGAATTCAAGTGTACCAGTTGGTCGTGAACTTGATTTTATCGTTCAGGAAGTTAATAGGGAATTTAATACAATAGGCTCAAAAGCAAATGATGAAGAAATTGCACACAATGTCATCATGGGGAAAAATGAGGTTGAAAAAATCAGAGAGCAGGTACAAAATATAGAATGATGAATTATGTCAATATCGGATTTGGAAATATAATTTCGGCAGCGAGGCTCATAGCAATTGCATTACCTGATAGTTCACCAACAAAAAGAATGATTCAGGATGCAAGGGAAAATGGAAAGTTGATTGATGCTACAGCAGGAAGGCGAACAAGGGCAGTAATAATTATGGATAGCGGACATATTGTTTTAAGTGCTATTCAACCTGAAACTATTGCAAATAGGCTTGATGGCGAATCTGAGAAAATCAATGCAACGAAAATCGAATAGATAATGGAGAAGGCAATGAATAATAAAATTTCAAATAAAGGTTCACTTATTGTAGTTTCAGGACCTTCGGGCGTTGGTAAGGGTACGATTTGTGGCAAACTGATTGAAAAATATGATAATGTAAAAGTTTCTGTTTCTGCGACTTCAAGAAGTCCAAGAGTTGGTGAAACTGATGGTGTAAGTTATTTTTTCAAGACAAGGGATGAGTTTGTTTCAATGATAAATTCAGGCGAACTTATTGAATATAACGAATATAACGGCAACTTTTATGGAACTCCAAAAGCATATGTGGAAGAACAGCTCAAACTTGGGTATGATGTAATACTTGAGATTGATGTTAATGGCGCAATGAATGTTAAAAAAGTATATCCTGAAGCAGTTCTTGTATTTATTGCTCCTCCTACTATGGAAACAATACGTGAAAGACTTATCGGTCGAGGAACCGAAAATATCGAAACAATAGAACAGCGTATAGAGATTGCAAAAAAAGAAATTTTGATTGCACCACAATATGATTATATAGTCATAAATAATGATCTTGATATGGCAATTAAAGATGTAGTTATGCTTATAGATGCAGCACGCTTGAGAGTATGCAATAATAAAGAATTTATTGAAAATCTTTTAAAATAAAGGAGAAAGACTATGGAATATAAAGCAATGAATAGACCGGCGGTTGCAAAGCTGGCAGAAAAAGTAGATGGATGTAGATATATGCTCGTTACAGTAGTTTCGAAGAGAGCAAGGCAGATTACACAGGAAGAGTTTGACAAACACGCAAAGTTTGTTGCTGAAAGAAGCACCGATAGAAATGGTAACAGTGCGCCTGCATTCCTTAACAAGAATGAAGTAAAGCCTGTTGCAAAGGCTGTCGACGAACTCTGGAACGATGAACTCGATATTGAATATCCACCTGAGTTTAGCCAGAATAAAATATAATAAAAATCAATGAAAGGAGACCTTGCACGAAGCAAAATCATGCAAGGTAATAATTTTTAGAATTATGAAGTCGGTTGTAATTGGAATAACGGGGTCTATTGCTGCATATAAGGCAGCAGAAATTGTCAGTCAGTTAAAGAAAAAAGGAATAGATATCAATGTAATTATGACAAAAGCAGGGTCAGAGTTTATAACTCCGCTAACGCTTGAAACATTGAGCAAGAATCCTGTTGTTACAGATATGTTCAACCGAAATCATCCATGGGAAGTTGAACATATTGCACTTGCAAAAAAAGCAGATGTTTTTCTTGTTGCACCTGCAAGTGCAGACTTTATTTCAAAAGCAGCGAACGGAATTTGTGATGATATGTTGACAACAACAATCCTTGCAACAAGGGCTGAAATATTGATTGCACCTGCAATGAACGATAATATGTATTTGAATCCCATAATTCAAGAGAATATCGCAAAACTCAAAAGTAGAGGTTATAAGTTTATTGACCCGGAAAGCGGTATGCTTGCGTGCGGTACAAGCGGTGTCGGTCGTTTGGCTGATGTAAATGTTATCGTACAGAAAGTTGTGAAATTGCTTAATAAAAAAGACGATTTAAAAGGCAAAAAAGTTCTTGTAACAGCAGGTCCTACTTGCGAAGATATTGATCCAGTAAGATACATTACAAATAGGTCGACTGGGAAAATGGGGTATGCTGTTGCTCGTGCAGCCGCAATGCGTGGCGCTGAAGTTACTCTGATAAGCG
>CADBRR010000020.1 GCA_902797145.1 uncultured Eubacteriales bacterium
CCTATTGCTCTTAAAAAAATATAAAGTCTTGCATTATTGTTTGAATCAGCATGAGATTCCGAGCAGGTAACAAGAGTTACAAATGTATCGTCAGCCGAAACACTGATACCCAAATCAACCACCGAATTTTCAAGTTGTGTTGAGATCCATTCCTTTACAGTTTCGGAATCAGCATTATTAAGGCTCTGCGTATTATATTTTTGTACATCATAACTTACGCCTGCCTTTGTTTCATATATAGCAAATATTTCCCACTTTGTTTCTTCGCTGCCATAAATAGCTACATCAATAATTCTGTTTTTGAAATCTTTAAGTTTTTCAGGCTCGTCCTTAAACTTATGGAGTTCATTGAACATAGTCTTTGTAATACGCATATTATGCGCTGTTATTACTGAATTTTTTGTTCTTGTACCATAATATGTATAAACTTCGCCTCGATTTGATTTCTTTCCATATATATCGTGATCGTTATAGAACCATGCTGGTGTATCAGAATACAAAATCGCTCTATCAATCTGAGTATCATTTATAGTAATCCAGCCCACAACGTCCTTATTTATTTCGAGCGCTTCACTAAGATTTTCCTTTAAATTCATACCGCTCATATTCTGCAAATATGCAATAGGTTCACGATAATTTGAGGCATATTGTTTTAAATAGAATATATCGGTTTCATTTATTTTATTATCGCCGTTGAAGTTAGCTACTTTATTTATGAGTTCGTCACCCATATCGGTTGCAATATATTCTTCGAGTGCTTGTACATCGCCATCATCAATTTTTGCATCAGAATTTATATCACCAACCATTGCAACAACAGCCTGTTCGTCACCAATTTTGACAATACTTCCTGTACCGAGCGAATCGTATTCAACAGTTTTTCCATTAGCCATTTTGTCGAGAAGTTCTTTATATAACTCATCCGTTCCATTAGCAGGAAGTCCGATAAGCAAGCCATTATCATCTATATAAGGAAGAAGATGCCAGAAACCACTATTTCCTATTTGGAGCTGGTCGTCTGTACCAAACACAGAAACGGTACCATCATTGAACATAACAGCGGTATGTTCGCTCGCAAAGCTTACGCAAGAAACATTATCAAGCTTTGAAAGCTCATCTGTCTTTATGATGCATTCGAGTTTTCCGTCATTTTTAACACCAACAGCGTTTAGCTTTCCAGCATAAATAGATTTAATGTCAGTCCAGCCCTCGGTTCTATTATTTGTTGAACATACAGTACCATCGTTTTTTAACCCAATGATATAATTTTCGCCTATTTGAACATCAATAATTTCGCTCCAGTCATCTACAAGTGAAGTATCAAACACTCCATCAATACTGAAAGCAGAAACCTTACCACTTGCAGAAAGAACGGCGATAATTTTATTATTGGCTACTATTCTTTTTATATTAGAAATTGTAGGTGTAAAATTATCAAGTGCACCATAAATAGACATATCACCATCGGTGTTAAGAACAATAGCGAAATCGTCAGCAAGCGCAACATCAACAACATCTGTTTCATTGAGAATCTGCCGCCATTCTTCCTGATGTTTACCTGAAATAAGCAGGGTTCCATCATTTTTCAAGCCAATTGTATCGTAATTTGTAGTATATACATTTTTAATATCAGCCCATGTTTTTACGCTGCACTGACCATAAATGTTATTACCGGTACGATAGAGTTTACCATCGCTTCTAAGTCCGATTGTATGGGTATCGCCAACCACGACTTTAGCGATATCCTGTTCCATAAGTTCTATATTTTCATCAGCCTGTTGCGTTTCATCAGGAGTCTGAATGGGGGTTATATCCGAAGTTGCAATAGGCTCACCTGCGTTACCTGAGCAGGCGGTAGTGGCAAGGCATAAAGCTATAATGCCACAAATTAAGAATTTTTTCATTTTAATATGCTCCAATTTTCTTCGAGTAAAAAATTTTTGTTATTCTATTTTATTATATATTTGCATTTTTTTCAATAAGGTTTACAATATAAATAGTGACATTTTTTGAAAGGAAATAAAAATCATGACAGAATTTGCAAATCGAATGGACGGAATAACAGGAAGTGCGATAAGGGAACTATTCAAACTCTTATCAAATCCTGAAATAATATCTTTTGGTGGCGGAAACCCCGCAAAAGAAAGTTTTCCCGTATCTGATGTTACTAAAATAGTAAACGATCTGCTCACTGAAAAAGGTGAAGCTATACTTCAATATGGTCCTACTGAGGGATATATGCCGCTCAAGCAAGCATATACAGAGCATATTCTTCGCCCCAAGGGACTTGACGCTAACGCAGACGAACTGCTCGTACTTTCAGGCTCTTCACAGGGACTTGATATACTTGCGAAGATATTTACGAATCCCGGAGAGACAATTCTCGTTGAAGCTCCAACATTCCTCGGTGCATTGCAGGCATTTAGAATGTATCAGGCAAACATTGTAACCGTTGAAAACGATTCTAACGGAATTAACCTTGAATCCCTTGAAAGGCTAATGCGTGAATTGAAGCCCAAGCTTTTCTACTGCATATCAACATTCCAGAATCCGTCAGGCGGTACACTTCCGCTTGAAAAGCGCAAAAAGGTTGCAGAGCTTGCAGAAAAATATGATGTTATAGTAATTGAAGACGACCCATATTGCGACCTTCGTTATACAGGCGAAGTTCTTCCGACAATAAAGCAGTTTGACAAGAGCGGTCATGTAATAATGCTCAACAGTTTTTCAAAAATTCTTTCGCCAGGTATCAGGGTTGGTATGGCATTTGGTAACAAAGAAATCATAAGGAAGATGACTATTGCAAAGCAGTCTGCCGATACACATACATCGAATCTTTCACAGGCAATAGCAGCAGAATTTCTTTCAAGAGGTCTACTTCCCAAGCATCTTGAACGCATAAACAAGTTTTATGCTGAGAGATTGAACACCATGGTAAATGGAATGAAAAAGCATTTCCCCAAGGAATGCAAATACACTATTCCCGAAGGCGGTTTGTTCATATGGTGTGAAATGCCCGAAGGCACAAAAATGCTTGATATATGGAAAGAAGCTACAAGCAAATATAATGTTGCGTTCATACCCGGTAAACATTTTTATCCGACAGCAGAAGGTCATGAAAACACATTCAGGCTCAATTTCTCAATGGAAACACCGGAAAGAATCGAAGCAGGAATCGAAGCGCTCGGAAAGTTGCTTCAAAAGTATGTTAAATAAAATTTAACAAATTATTCTTTATTAATATATTGTAAAAAAGCAAAATTTGTAGTATCCTTATATTGATATGTTTTGTGCATATCATGTTGCATATACGATTAAAATTTGTAAAAAGGAGGTTTACATAATGCAGGATATGCGAAATGTTTATGATATTCTCGAAGAAAGAGGATTTATCAAGCAGATGTCTCACCCCGATGAGATGAGAGAATTACTCGGAAAGGAGAAAGTAACATTTTATATAGGCTTTGATCCAACAGCTGACAGCCTTCACATTGGGCATTATGTTGCCCTTATGACAATGGCACATATGCAGCGAGCAGGACACAGACCAATAGTTCTTCTCGGTGGCGGAACTGCAATGATAGGCGATCCGTCAGGCAAGTCAGATATGCGTAAAATGCTTACAAGGGAAGAACTTGATTATAACGTATCGAGATTCCAGTCTCAGATGTCAAGGCTTATTGACTTTTCAGAGGACAAAGAAAATGGCGCAATAGTTGTAAATAACGGCGATTGGCTCAGAAACCTTAATTTCCTTGATTTCATGCGTGAAATAGGCGTTCATTTTTCAGTAAACAGAATGCTTACTTTTGAATGCTACAAGCAGAGAATGGAACGTGGCCTTACATTCTTTGAAATGAGTTATATGCTCATGCAAAGCTACGATTTCCTTATGCTCAACCGCAAGTATGGCTGCGTACTCGAAATGGGTGGCGACGACCAGTGGAGCAATATGCTCGGCGGTGCTGATCTTATAAGAAGAAAGGAACAGAAGCCTGCATATGCTATGACAACTCAGCTGCTCACGACAAGTGACGGCAAGAAGATGGGCAAGACAGAAAAAGGCGCTATATTCCTTGATAAAGAAAAGTGCAGCGTATACGATTTCTACCAGTACTGGAGAAACGTTGGCGATGCTGACGTTAAGAAATGTATGTTATTGCTCACTTTCATCCCCGTTGAAGAAGTAAACAGACTCTGCGATGTAGAAGGAAGTGCGCTCAACGAAGCGAAGAAGATTCTTGCATACACGATTACAGAACAGGTTCATGGAACGGAAGAAGCACAGAAAGCACAGAAAGCAGCAGAAGCTTTGTTCGGTGGTGGCGGAGATATTTCTACTATGCCAACAATAAATCTTACTGCTGAAGATATTGCTTCAACAGGTCTTAAGGTTACAGATTTGCTTGTTATGGGCAACCTATGCAAGAGCAAGTCCGATGCAAGACGAATGATCGAGAGCGGTGCTGTTTTCGCAGCAGACGAAAAGGTTACTGATGTAAACGCAGTTCTTGATGAGGGTTCGCTTACGGACGGTGTTATTCTCAGAAAAGGCAAGAAGGGCTTTGTTCGTGTTCTGAAAGCATAATGATATGAATTCATATAAAACTATTCAGAACTGTTCAGAGATAGAAAATATAATAAATAAATCGAGGTTCATAGGCAGGTGTTTTCCTGTTGAAAGCGAGGAAGAAGCGCTTGCCTACCTCAACGATATACGAAAAAAGCATTGGGATGCAAGGCACAACTGTTACGCATATATAATTGGCGATACAGGTGCAATTGCAAGGTTTTCAGACGATGGCGAACCGGGAGGTACAGCCGGAATGCCGATGATGGATGTTTTAAAAAACAAAGGAATAACCAATGTTCTTTGCGTAGTAACAAGGTATTTTGGCGGAATACTATTGGGCACAGGCGGACTTGTTCGAGCATATAGCGGTGCTTGCAGAGATGCTGTTGAAAAGGCAGGTATGATTTCCGTTGGCATAGGAACAGAGTTTGAGTTAAAAGTTGATTATAACAGATTTGGCTCGATTGAAAGTTATATCCGCACAAATTCACAGGTTGATAATATCGAATATACAGAGCTAATAACTATCAAAGCAACTGTTGAAAACGAGCTTGCAGAAAAATTCGTTAGCGACATTATCGACAAAACAGACGGAAAAGTTACACCGAAAAAAATCGGTGAAAGCTATATAAAGAAAGAAATATAATACAAATTATTATAATGGAGGATTATTGAAAATGAATGCTTCAGACATCAAAATCACAAGAGCACAGCAGCTCAAACAGAAACCCCAGGATGAAAGCCATCTTGGTTTCGGTAAAATCTTCACAGACCATATGTTCATTATGGAATACGAACAGGGCAAGGGTTGGATGAATCCGAGAATCGAGCCTTATCACAGACTCTCACTTGACCCTGCTTCAACAGTTTTCCACTATGCACAGGAAATTTTCGAAGGTCTTAAAGCTTACAGAACTGCTGATAACCATATACAGATGTTCCGTGCAAAGGATAACTGCCGCCGTCTTAACCGTTCAGCAGAAAGAATGTGTATGCCTGAAATCGACGTTGATTTCAACTACGAAGCTATGAAGACGCTTGTAGAAGTCGAAAAGGATTGGGTTCCCCATTCAGAAGGCACATCACTCTATCTTCGTCCTACAATGATAGCAAATGACGAAGGTTTGGGCGTTCACGCTGCAAAGAACTACATTTATTATATCATTGCTGCTCCTTCAGGCGCATACTATCCCGCAGGTCTTGCTCCTATCAACATCATGATAGAAGACAGATATGTACGTGCGGTACGTGGCGGTATGGGCTTTGCAAAGACAGGCGGTAACTATGCTTGCTCAATCAAGGCTGGCGAAGAAGCATTGAAGAAAGGCTTCTCACAGGTTCTCTGGCTCGATGGCGAAACAATGAAGTACGTTCAGGAAGTTGGCGCAATGAACATGATGTTCATAATTGACGATACAATCGTTACAGCTCCCCTTGAAGGTAGCATTCTCCCCGGCATTACACGTGATAGTATCCTCACACTTGCAAGGGATAAGGGATTTAAGGTTGAAGAACGCAGACTTTCAGTTGAAGAACTTATGGCAGCAGGCGAAAGCGGAAGGCTTAAGGAAGCTTTCGGTACAGGTACAGCAGCTGTTGTATCACCTGTTGGTATGCTTGAATATCAGGGCAAAGAAATCGTTGTAAACAATGGCGAAATCGGCAAGGTTACAATGGACTTCTACAACACTCTCACAGGCATACAGTGGGGCAAGAAAGAAGACCCGCATAATTGGATAACAAAAGTTTGCTAATAACTTATCGGAGTAGTTATAGTGACAAACATAGATAAAAAAATCACAGCAGGGATGATATTGCTCATCCTGCTGTGTTTCCTGCAATTTACAAGAACAAGTGCAGCATCTGTATCTGTCAGTGCATCGCCTTCCACCTTGACAAGTGCAGGTCAGGTATCACTTACATTTACCGTCAAAAACGATAGCGAAGATATTGTATCGGACATTCATATAAGCGGTAACGGAATAAATTACGATGCCGGAGAAGTAGTTCTCGATTCGGGTGAAAGCAAAAGCTTTCATTTAAACCTCGATGTTAGTGAAAGTATGCTGAATAAATCATTAAGCTTTACGGTTTCGTATCTTGAAAATGGAGAGAACCACAGCTCAACAGTTTCTGTAACTATAAATAAGCCAAAGGAACCCGAAAAAGAAAATCCCAATCTTTCGGTAACTCGTACTGCCGATTCATCAAAAGCGGCAAGCGGTTCAAAGGTAAAATTTACTTATACGCTTAAAAATACGGGGAATACGAAAATCACCGATATAACTGTTGTTGACAGAGATGTAAACGGAAGAACGCCTATAGGCGGTTCATTTTCGCTTGAAGCTGGGGAAACGAGAGTCCTCGAATGGTCAGTTACAATCGGTACTAATTCAATAAATTCAGCACCGGTAGTTACCTTCAGGGCAAGCGGGAAACAGCATACTGTATCATTGAAAGCATTGACTGTATATGTTGTAAGGCCGGATATAAATTTCCAAATAACGAAGTCAAATGCAACCCCTGATGGCACAACGTTCACATTGATTATCAAAAATGATGGTAATCAGGCGATGAGCAATCTCGTTATATATGATGAAAATGGGAAAAGAATTACCGATTCATTCTCGCTCGGCATTGGCGCTCTGAAAAAAATAGTTTATACAGTAGTTCCGACAGAAAAGCGAAATGTTGTTTTCACAATTAAGGGAAAAGATGCAGCGGGTGGAGCTTATGAGGAAAGCACAAAAGAGTATAGTGTTTATCCGTATATCGACCCATCGCTTCTCGGACTTTCACTGAATGTAACACCGCTTTCACAACTGAGTTCGAATGGTGAGATGAAGGTTCTTTTTACTCTTGAGAACACAGGCAGTGTGGAGCTTACAAATATTACGCTCAAGGAGGATGGAATTGAGGAGGTTATTGAAGAAATCGATTCGCTTGCAATAGGCAGAACTGATTTTGAAGAAGTTTTGCAAATTGGCGAACCCCGAAAGCTTGTTTTTACGCTTTCTTTCAGAGATCCCACAGGACAGCCTCATACCTATATGACTATGCTTACAGCTAACACCGTAAACGATATCGGCGGACTTTCAGCAAGTGCTATACAACTTACAGGCGGTACATTTGTAGCGCCAATAACTGATGTTCTTGTAGTAATATTCTATATTTTGCTTGCAATTACAGTAGTTACAGGAATTCTGCTTGTTGCGCTTTCAGTTGCAGAAAAGAAGAACCCTGCAACCAAAAAAAGAACTTACGCATCAGCATATAACGCATATTCAGGCAGAAGTGATAGAGGCAATACAGGAAACAATACTGCACGATACAAAAAAGTCACCGTTCACAATAACGGTGATGACAGAATGAATGGGCAGACAGTGCGTATTCAACGCCCTTATTCACAGCGCACTGAAGAACGTCATTCAGCAGTTCAGCATGAAAGGCAGTATTCAGATACCATGAAGTATAGGCGCACAAGTACAAATGCACCTACCCATACAGATGTTCAAAGCCATACAACACGTGTTTCACGAGTAAACATAAATAAAGAGAACATCCATAATGATAGGAATCAGCAGACAAGGCGAATTACAAAGCAGCCAAGTCAGCAACCGGCAAATAAAATTTCAGGCGATACAAGGCGTATTCCTGTCATCAGGGATAATCAGCCGGTTAGAACTGCCCAGCCACATCAGAGTCAAAACTCAAACGCTCCTACAAGGCGTTCAACAAATGGTTATGGCACAGGATATGGAAGGCGTTCATCATCGTCCAAATCGGGATATTCCGATTCAGAAGATTAACAAAAAAATCCTCACTATCTAATGTGAGGACTTTTTTATATACCTTTGCTTTTAAAGAACAGATAAAAGTTTGAACATCTTTTAAGCGAGTTTGAACCTGTAAAAATATAATCCCAGCTTTTGTTATATCCGCCCTCGACCTTTATTGCCTGACTTTCAAGCAGTTTTATAAAAAGTTCGGGCTCATCATAATATTCATCCTGAAACTGTTCTGCAAGATACACTTTGCGTTTAGAAGAAATATCACCTTCTATATCGTGAAGAACGTGTTCAAGGTTCCTTGAAAAATAATAAATGCTGTATGGAATATTGCCAATTTTATTTAGCTTGCAGAGTTGACCTACTGTATTGCGTTTTGAATGGACTCTTGCAATCGTTTCATCATAATATGAAGTCTGAATCGTGTTCATACCATAATGCGTTCCAACATCTTCCATTTCAATGATATTGTCATCTGGAATAAATGCGCCGTCAGTATCAATAATTTGAACTATGCGCATTATATCACTCCTCATAAACCTGCTTCGTTTGAGGAAATTGTTTACCACCTTCGAAACGATACTTGCGCAGTCCGTTCTATTTTGCGTCGTAACATCACCGTTTGTTACCTCAAACCTAACCTCACCCGAATTTACAAGCCTTGAAAGAACAAGACCGAGTGAGTTTTTATCCGTAACGCCTTCAACGATGAAAAGAATTATTTTCTTTGTTTTATTATTGTTCATCTTTTTTCACCGACTTATCCGATACATTGAGTTTTCCAGCTTTTCTAAAAGCATGACTTATTTCAAATGAATTTGTAGTATTATATATATCTTCTTTCTGTCCGCCAAGGCTTATGCTTCTTAAATATGCATCACGCATATTGTTGTTTTTGCTCTTTGAAAGCCTGATATATCTGTTTTCAGGGTTAGTTGTCGTAAACAACAATGCGTCATCGTCTATCATTTCAAGCGGTCTTAAATTATGCGATGTAAATATAAGCTGACCTTTTCCGCCGTCTTCAATTACACTCAAAATTTCGCCAAGCAAGTATTCATAAACGCCTGCATCTACTTCATCAAGCGCAGCGCAAACGGAATTATCATTAAATACAGCAGCAAGAATATTTAATATAGAAATTATTTTCTTAATTCCCTCCGATTCGTATTTTATCGGTATCCTGTTTTCGCCCCTTACCGACATAAGTTCAAATCGCATACCATCTTTTCCATCTTGTGTAAGCTGCATACCATATTCTTTTATTTCAAGCGACAAATCGGGAATAATCATTGATATTACCTTATTTGAACGCTCTATCATACCCTTGAAATTGTTATATACTTCAATCGGCTTCACAGTAGGTTCATTGAGCAATATTGTAATTTCGCCCATACTTACCATATCGTTGTCTTCATTATCATCATACTCTGACGGAACAGCAAAGGAAATAGCGTCATTATGAACGAGTTCATTTTTTATAACAAATAAATTTGTCTTTGCATAGTTATTAAGCGTTAAGAGAATATCAAAATAATCCTGCGAAACCTTTGACAAAATCTTTATCGTATCGTGATAGAATATAAATGACTTTTTCTCCTTTTCTGCCATTCGCCTTGCAACCATAATATCAACTGCGTTATCCTTATTTGCAGCTATTGCCTTATCAAATCTCGTCTTCGGCGAAAACGCTCGTTTATCGCTGTTTTGGAAGTTATATTCTATCATATTTGACTTTGCGCCGAACGACTTTGAACCCTTATCACGCTTTTTGTATGATATTACTTCTTTTTCAAGTGTTGCGCATTCGCCACCCGATACTGTAAATTCATAGTAAACATCGTAATCGGTCAAGTCCGTTCTTAACAAAAACTCAAATTTACAATCGAGTTTTTCTTCGCCCTTTAAAATATAATCCCTTATATTTTCCGGAAGACTATTTCCCGACATAAGCGTTTTAAGGCATAAAAGCGTTTCAATAACAGCAGTTTTGCCCGAACCATTCTGCCCATAAATTCCAAGCATATCTGCCTGAGAAAAGTCTTCATCGCTCAAATATTTATTTTTTAGGGAGGCAAGCTCTAAAACGCCATGCCTCGTATTCTTAAAATTATTTATTTCAATAGATAAAAGCCTTACAACATTCTTTCCCATAATTAGCTTACCTCCCTTGCTTTACATTACCATTATAACACAATTTCTACAACTTATCTGTGTTTTTTATGTGATTTTCTATCATTATTCTTTTTATGTGATTTATCAGAATGATGATATTTGTTTTTACTGCTATTCTTTCTATCGTTATGCGTATGCTTTTTATCTGAATGCCTGCCGCTTCCTTGTCGCACAAAAGCCCTCCGCCTCGTGTTTGCGTTTTCGCCTGCAAGCGTGAACTCTATCTCGCCAACATCGACTTTACATTCTTCAACTCTAACAGTAACTTCATCGCCCATCATAAATATTGTTCCAGTGTTTTTGCCAACTACCCTGAACATTTTTTCATCATAGACATAGTAATCTCCCGAAATCGACTGAAGCGGTACCATACCCTCAATAGTGTTTTCAAGCTCAACGAATATTCCGAAGTTTGCAACGCCTGAAATAATTCCTGTGAATTCCTCGCCTATATGCTTTGTCATATACTCGCAGGATTTAATCCTATCAACTTCACGCTCAGCATCCATTGCGTTAATCTCACATTCGCTCAAATGATTTGCCATTTCATTGAGGCTTGCGTTATATGTATCTATTCGCTTTGAATCGAGTTTGCCATGGAGCATTTCCTTAATAATTCTATGACCGAGCAAATCCGGGTATCGCCTTATAGGCGAAGTAAAATGACAATAATATTCAAATGCAAGTCCGAAATGGCCAAGGCATTCTTCAGCATATCTTGCTTTTTTCATTGAACGAAGTGCAATCCTTGAAATAATGCTTTCTTCGTCCGTATCCTTTATTTCATCGAGTATTCCCTGCACGAATTTAGGCGTAATATGCTTTACGCTCTTTATATTGTAACCGAGAATACGCATAAGGTCGAACAGCGTTTTTAATTTTGTATCATCAGGCGTTTCATGGACACGATAAATGAACGGAAGCCCCATATCACTCATATGCGTTGCAACGGTTTCATTCGCAATAAGCATAAACTCCTCAATCATCTTTTCAGCATCGCCCCTTGTTCTTGCTTCGACCGAAACAGGGAAACCATTTTCATCAAGAGTTATTTCTGCTTCGGGCAAATCAAAATCAATACTTCCTTTTCGTACCCTCTTTGCCTTCAAAATCTTCATCAGGCTGTGCATATTTGATAGCATTTCTGTTATGTCAGAATACTTCTTTGTTACATCAGCATCTCCATCAAAAATTTTATTAACATTTGTATAGGTCATTCTATGCGCAGAATTTATAACGGTTTCTATAATTGAATGCGCAACAACATTCCCCTGCTTATCAATTTCCATAATGCACGAAAGCGTAAGCTTGTCCGTATGCTCATTAAGCGAACATATACCATTTGAAATATCTTTAGGCAGCATAGGAATTACCCTATCTACAAGATAAACGCTCGTTCCACGCTTATAAGCATCTATATCGAGCGGACTTTTCTCTGTAACATAATTGCTGACATCCGCAATATGAACGCCAAGCACGAAATTACCATTTCCGTTTATTTTTAGTGAAACGGCATCGTCAAGGTCCTTTGCGTCTTCGCCATCTATCGTTATAATAAGCTCATTTTTAAGGTTTACTCTGCCTTTAATATCGTCGTTTGTAAGAGGCCTATTGAGTTCCCTTGCCATTGATTCAGATGCTTTTGAGAATGTGTCGGGAAGATTCATCCTTTTTGCAATAGAAAGGATATCAACGCCTTTTTCGCCTTTTTTGCCTATTATTTCACTAATTGCGCCCGTCATAGGTCGTCTGCCGTTAGGATAATCAATTATCCTTACAACAACTTTATCGTTATGTTCTGCGCCCTTGACATTTGCTGATGAAATGACTATATCCTCATCTATTTTAAAATCATCGGGGATTACATATCCGCCACCGAACCCATCGCTTTCAAAAGTGCCGACAACATATTTATTTGCTCGTTTTGCAATATGCGCAATTTCGCATACATCATGACCTTTTCCGTAACGCTGCTCAATTCTTCTTACCCACACTTTGTCCTTGTTCATTGCGCCCAACGATATTGTCATATCGACAATCATATCATCTGAACCATCATCGGGTATAAAGAACATAGCTCCGCTCTTTGTTGCCTGAAGTGTTCCGTAAATAAGTCCTGCCTGTTCGGGCAGAATAATTTTATTTTTCTTTGTAACTATTAGCCTGCCTGCCGCTATCATTTCATCAAGCGATTTCATAACAGCTTCTTCATCGTTGTTTTCATCTATAAGGTTATTGACAAGCGTTTCGCCATCAACAGCCCTTCCATAATAATTTAATAATTCTATTACTTTTTCTTCCATTAAAAAAATTTTTCTCCTTAAAGATTAAAAATAAAACGGTACGCTGATAACAGCGCACCGTGTCAAAATCATTTTGTTAGATTATTTAGGCAATACTACAAGTACCAAAGAAAGTACGCCAATAATAATAGCAGTAATTACTGTAACTTTCTGAAGCTTTGCTTCCTTGCTTGCTGACTTACCTCTGCCTGCCAATGATGATGTGTCACCACCAAATGCACTGCCCAATCCTGAACTCTTTGACTTCTGCATCAATACAACTGCAATCAAAATTACTGAAACCAATACTAAAGCAACCGTTATAATTGTTCTTGCTATTTCCATTATTACTACCTCCATAAATAACTGCAATTGTCATTTTAACATATTTTTGCAACAATTACAAGTATTATTTACATTTTATATTGCGATTTTAAATTGCAATTTAAAACTTTAAGCGTTTTTTATTAAACATTTTCCTGTCATTTCAGCAGGTTTTTCAATATTCATCATATAAAGCAGAGTCGGTGCTATATCACAAAGTGCGCCATTCTCTTCAAGGCTGCGATTTTTGAATTTTTCACCTACTACAACGAGTGGTACGGGATTAGTTGTATGTGCAGTCTGGGGCTTGCCCTCATCGTCTATCATAGTTTCGCAGTTGCCATGATCTGCTGTTATTATCACATTACCGCCTATTGCAAGAATTGCATCAACCACTTTTTTAAGGCATTCATCAACTGTATGCACTGCCTTAACCGCTGCATCAAGATTTCCTGTATGACCTACCATATCCGGGTTTGCAAAGTTGAGCATCATAATATCATACTCGCCTGAGCTTATACGCTTAATAGCCTCTTCAGTAACTTCATATGCCATCATTTCGGGCTTTTTATCAAATGTTCCGCCCTTCCATGACTTGATTACAACCCAATCTTCGCCGGGGTTAGCTTTATCAACGCCTGCGTTCATAAAATATGTAACGTGCGCAAATTTTTCCGTTTCAGCAATTCTGAGCTGTTTTTTGCCGAGCGATGAGAGATATTCGCCTATTGTATTGTTAATATCTACCGGTTCAAATGCAACGTTTACATGACCTGTAAATTCTGAACCATATGTTGACATCGTTGTAAACTCTACCTTGAAATATCCGTTTTCACGAACGAATCCGTCAAAGTCCTCAAATACAAACGCACTCGTCATTGCCTTTGCCCTATCGGGACGGAAGTTAAAGTAAATAATACTGTCGTTTTCCTTGATAGCTTCTGCACCGTCAATAACAGCAGGTACGATAAATTCATCATAAACACCGTTTGCAAATGATGCTTCAATAGCTTCTTTTGCAGTTTTATAATGTTCGCCTTTTCTCAATACCATTGCATCGTATGCAAGCTTTACTCTATCATAGTTCTTATCCCTATCCATAGCGTAATATCTGCCCGATACAGTTGCAATTTTACCTACGCCAACTTCTTTTATGATATTTTCTATCATCTCGATATATACAGGTGATTTATCGTATGATGTATCTCTTCCGTCTGTAAAGCAATGGATATAAACTTTTTCTATGCCATTTCGTTTTGCAAGCTCAAACAACGACTTAATATGATCAATGTGGCTATGAACTCCACCATCTGAACAAAGTCCCATAAGATGAAGTGCGCTGTTATGCTCTTTACAGTTTTCTATTGCTTTCAATAATGCCTTATTCGTAAAGAATGTTCCATCTTCTATTGAAACATCAATCCTTGTTATATCCTGCATAACCACTCTGCCTGCGCCGATGTTTGTATGCCCTACTTCCGAGTTGCCCATAAGCCCCTTAGGAAGTCCAACATATCTTTCTGATGCCTGAATTAACATATGCGGATATTCATTATATAGCTTTGTAAAATTCTTAACTCCGTCAATATATATTGCATTTCCCTCGTGCTTTTGAGAGTAACCAAATCCATCAAGGATAATAAGTGCTGTAAAATCCTTCATTTATAACATTTCCTCCTATTTTTTATTCTCTTAAGAGCCTTACGGAAAATCCGTAAAGCTCCTGCCAATTTCTATAATATTTATTTATACTTGTGTTATTGCAGCAAAATCTTCTGCGTTAAGGCTTGCGCCGCCAACGAGTCCACCATCGAGGTTAGGTTGTGAAAAGATTTCTTCTGCGTTGCGTGAACAAATGCTTCCACCATAAATCAATCTTACACATTCTGCAACATCTTCGCCATACATATCCCTTATCTTATGCCTAATTGTGCATATAGCATCTTCTGCCTGTGCAGATGTTGCGCACTTACCTGTACCGATTGCCCATACGGGTTCATATGCTATTATTGATTTTACCACTTGCTCGCCTGTAAAGCCTTCAAGCGCCTTTTCTACCTGTGCAAGTACAACTTCTTCCATCTTTCCGTCTTCACGTTCTTCAAGCGTTTCGCCAACGCAGATTATCGGGATTATATCATTTTCAAGTGCTGCCTTTGCACGCTTATTTACCGTTTCGTCTGTTTCGCCAAAGAATTTTCTTCTCTCGCTATGACCTACTATTGCATATTCAACATCCATACTCTTGAGCATCTTTGCGCTTACTTCGCCTGTAAATGCGCCATCTTCTGCCCAATGAACATTCTGTGCGCCAAGGTGGATATAAGTATTTTCAGTAATCTTTCTTACCCTATCAAGGCATACGAAAGGCGGAATTACTATTACATCGCAATTAACATCTTTTGCAATAGGAAGAATATCGCTTACTAACTTTTCAGCTTCTTCGGGCGTTTTGTTCATCTTCCAATTGCCTGCAATTACCAACCTACGCTTATTTTCAAGTGCAACTACACCGGGCAAATCTATACCCTCTAAAAATTCGAGTGAAGCGCCGCCGCCTGTTGAAATATGTGTCATCTTATCGGCATAGCCGAGCTTCTTTACTGCCGCTGCTGAATCTCCGCCGCCTATAATCGTTGTTCCACCGCATTCTGCGCAAGCGTGTGCTATTGCTTCAGTACCCTTTGCAAAGTTCGGAAATTCAAATACGCCCATAGGACCATTCCATACAACAGTCTTAGCTTTCTTTATCTCGTTTGCAAACAATTCCCTTGTTTTTTCGCCTATATCCATGCCCATCATATCAGCGGGAATTGCATCTGACGAAACTGTCATATATTCTGCATCTTTATCAAATTCCTTTGTAACTACTGTATCAACAGGAATCAAAAGCTTTACACCCTTTGCCTTAGCCTTTTCCATAATGCACTTTGCTGTTTCTATATGTTCTTCATCAAGCAAAGACGTTCCAATCTCTCTACCCAATGCTTTGAAGAATGTATATGACATACCACCGCCGATAATCAAAGTATCGCACTTACTCATTATGTTCTCAATAACACCAATCTTATCTTTAACCTTTGCTCCGCCCAATATAGCAACAAACGGTCTTTCAGGGCGTTCGAGCGCTTTGCCCATAACTGAAAGTTCTTTACCGATAAGGAATCCTGCAACTGCCGGGATATAATCTGCAACACCTGCTGTTGATGCGTGCGCCCTATGAACGGTACCGAATGCATCCGATACAAAAATATCCGCAAATGATGCAAGTGCTTTTGCAAATTCAGGATCGTTCTTTTCCTCTTCCTTGTGGAATCTTGTGTTTTCAAGCAAAAGAATTTCGCCCTCTTTAAGATTTGCTGCCTTTTCCTTAGCGTCATCGCCAATAACATCGTGCGCAAAAATTACCTTCGTATCGCCCATGAGTTCCTGAAGCCTTCTTGCTACCGTCGCAAGCGAAAATTCTTCCTTGTACTCTCCCTTAGGTCTGCCAAGATGTGAGCAAAGAATAACCTTTGCATTGTTCTTTACAAGATATTCAATAGTAGGCAATGCTGCAATTATTCGCTTATCATCGCTAACGCATTTATTTTCATCGAGCGGCACATTGAAGTCTACTCTTACGAGTACCCTCTTGCCGCTAACACAAATATCCTTAACAGTTTTTTTATTTGTTTTCATAATAAACTCCTTAATAACTCCTTACATATAGTCTGATTATTTTCTTATCTGACCTTCGCCATAAATTATATACTTAATGCTTGTTATCTCATTAAGTCCCATAGGGCCTCTTGCGTGCATCTTTTGCGTGGAAATACCAATTTCCGCACCGAGTCCGAACTCGAAGCCGTCTGTAAATCTCGTTGAAGCATTCGCATAAACGCACGCAGCATCAATCTCACGCAAAAACTTCTGAACTTTAAAATAGTTTTTAGTAACTATCGCTTCAGAATGGCCTGAGCCATGCTCGTTAATATGCTCTATCGCTTCATCTATATCTTTTACAATTTTGACCGAAATTATGTAATCGTTATATTCGGTATAATAATCTTCTTCTGTTGCTTCTTTAGCATCTTTAATTATTGCCCTTGTCTTTTCGCAACCACGCCACTCAACATTTTTTGCATCGAGCTTTGCTTTTGCAAGCGGCAAAAACTTATCAGCTATTTCTTCATCTACAAGTAAACTCTCTATTGCGTTGCAAACTGACGGTCTTTGACATTTTGCATTGAACAAAATATCAAGTGCCATATCAAAATCAGCTTCGCTTTCAATATAAAGATGACAGTTTCCCATACCCGTTTCAATTACGGGAACCTTTGCATTTTCAACAACGCTTCTTATAAGACCTTTTCCGCCTCGTGGAATAAGCACATCAATATATTTTGTAAGCTGCATAAGCTCTGTTGCGCTCTCCCTTGTCGTATCCTGTACAAGTGCAATACAATCCTCGCTCAAGCCTGCCTTTTTAAGGCATTCACGCATAATAATTGTCAATGCGTTGTTTGAATGGAATGCCTCCTTACCGCCACGCAATATTGCGCTATTGCCTGCCTTTAAGCACAATACAGCCGCATCAACTGTTACATTAGGTCTTGCTTCATAGATAATACCAATCGTTCCGAGCGGAACCCTCTGCTTGCCGATAATAAGTCCGTTAGGTCGTTTAACCATTTCGATAACTTCGCCAATCGGATCTTTAAGCTGTGCAACCTGCCTTACGCCCTCTGCAATACCTTCTATACGCTCTTTCGTAAGCGTAAGTCTGTCTATCATCTGTGGCCTAACTCCGTTTTCCTTTGCATTTTTAAGGTCAACTGAATTTGCCTCGATGATAGCATCGCTTTTCTCAACAAGTGTTTTCGCTATGAGCATAAGCGCATCATTTTTCATCTGCGTGCTTGCAACAGCAAGCGAAGAAGCTGCTTTTTTAGCTTTAGCTCCCATTATTTCAAGCTCTGTCATATTATTCTCCTATTCTCTATCAGCTATAAATAATGTTCCTATTCTTTCACCCTTCAGTATTGAGTATATTACATCGGGGTCGCTTCCATTTGCAATTACCATATTTATTCCGTTATCCATACAATGCTTTGCCGCTTCAAGCTTTGTAACCATACCGCCCGTTCCACGATTTGACGTCGCATCTCCTGCAAGGTGCATAACGCTATCAATATCACGAACTTCGCTTATAAGCTTTGCATTCGCATTCTTATGTGGATCAGAATCGTACAACCCATCAATATCCGTAAACAGTATCAGCAAGTCTGCCTTTATAAGCGTTGCTACTGTTGCAGAAAGGTTATCGTTATCACCGATAAGAATTTCATCAACTGCAACCGAGTCATTTTCATTTACAATAGGTACGATACCGTATTCAAGCAGAGTATTGAACGTATTTGTTAGATTTTCACTTCTATGCTCGTTTTCAACATCTTTTTTGTTGAGCAATATCTGAGCAACACTATGTCCATATTCTGAAAAGAATTTTTCATACATATAAAGCAATGCGCCCTGACCTACTGCCGCAGACGCCTGCTTAATCCTGAGTTCTTTCGGCTTTTCACTCAAACCAAGCCTCGAAAAACCTGCTGCAATAGCGCCCGATGAAACAAGCACCACCTCAATGCCCATATTCAGGACATCAGACAATACTTTGCTGAGGTGGTCAACATTCTTTATATTTATCTTTCCGTTTTCATGCGTAAGTGTCGAAGAACCGACCTTAACCGCAATTCTCTTTATATTTTTCACTTTTAACTTCTGCCTTTTTTAAAGTTATTACCTATCTATATTATAACAAACCAAGTTAATTTTCAACATCAATTTGTTCAATTTCATTATCTTCATCATCTTTTTGCATTTGTGCCTTTAACTGCAATTTAAATTCACGCCTAAACCAATATACCACTCTAAACAGGCACACTATTACTGCCACTACAAGGTCAACCCTGCCAAGCAGCATAAACTTGAACCTCAAATAATAAAGCGTCATCGTCTTAAATGTTGAAAGCAGCCATTCCATTACTATAACGCACCTTGCAGCAATTACAGTATGCAGCATTGCATAGCCTAAACAAGCAATTACGGGCGCATATGATTTTACCTTTCCACCTTTCCAGAACAGGTCCGGATCTCCGTGAAAAATTTCGGACAAGTATCTTGTAATCTTTGTCTGATTCGTATACACCGTTTTATATTTTATATAGCTATAATAACCAAGCGCAGCTATTGCTATTGCTGTAATAAGGTTTACTACAATAAGTCCGGGCCAGCCCCATCCTAAAAAGAACACGAGCGGATTTCCCTCTTTTTCAAGCGTTGGCGTATTATAATAAGTCAACGCACCATCTACTATTACGAGAAAAGCATATATAAAAATAAGTATATAAAACGTTCTCGCCTTTTTCTTCTCCATCATTCCCACCATTTATTTTTTCCTGTTTTTTATTTTGTCCGTAATGAATGCAAGTATGAATGCTACCGCAAATATAGCTACTGCCCATAATATTGATGCATAAAACGGCTGTTCATAAACATATAAAAACGGATATGGACCATGCATTATTTTAGCTATATTAAGCAGCGTTGTTATAAACGCATATATAACTGTCGGTATAGTTGCGATAAGCACATTATGTTTAAATTCAGGTCTTTTATCGAAAACTATATATGATACAAACGCAAGTATTGGGCAAAGCAAATGATGATAAAGCAAAGCATCATCGAGCAATAAATGCGAAAGCCCACCTGAATTTTTCATTGGCGCAAGCATTGTTACAACCACAACAAACGTTATAAACAACATACATACTGACATATATTTTAACATTCCAGCGTTGTTTGACAACTCCTTTTTGCGCAAATAATATACTGCGCAAACTATGCACGCTATCTGAGAAAGTATATTGCTATCAACCGTATAGTATGCAAGCATACCAATTCCGTGGTGTGCTATTTCCATAACATCGCCTATTATTCCAAGGACAGCAATAATTATATTCACGCTTGCAGCCAACAAAAATTTTCTGTCATTCATACCATACTCCCGATAAAAATACCCTTATATTATTATAATATGTATTTCCAAATAAAACAAGGCAATTTTCCTATTTTACCGATATTTTAAGCGTTTTTAGATATTCTTTTTTATCGTCGGGTATTCTGTAGCTTTCGACCGCCTTTTGAATAGCCTTATTATGCGTAAACTTCTTAAGCGTTTTTGCCTCAATATATTTTACTGCTGTATCGTACTGTTTTGCAAGCGCAGTGGCAAGATACCACGACTGCATCATATTTATATAATACTCATCGCTTTTGACGGAACAGACCATATCTATATATTCTTTTTTAAATTCATCATCAAGATAGAAACTTAACAAAAGCCCCATAGCATATCTTATTGTATATGTATGTTCTGATGAAATCCAGCGTTTTATTTCGTTTAAGAGTTTATCTGTATTTTTCTTGAAAACTTTAATTTTCAAGCTATCGCACGTCGCCCAATTATCGACATATGGCAAAAACGCATCCACTTGCTTTACCGCCTCGTTATAATCCTTAATATTTTCGAGCATAAACGCATGGAGGTTATTTTCTTCATAATATTTATGGGGGAGAGTTGAAATGAACTCCTTATTAAACCCAATATCTTTTGCTATTTTTTTAAGTTCCGGCGTTCTTATGCCTATTATTGTTTCTTTATCGACATCAGGTATCAGCTTTGACATAAAATCCCTATATTTTAAATCCTGATGCTCAAATAAAATTCCCTGTATCATAAATTTTCCCTTTACATTTTTTGATTTTATTATAGTATTTTCCGCAAAATAAAACAAGTGCCGCCACAGAATATGCAGCAGCACAATAATATTATTTTTTAACAACTATTCTATAATAAGCCCTTGAAGTTATAGAATAAACGAGCGTATACAATACTGCAAATACAGCAAAGCAGATAAGCGTAACCGTAAGCTGAAACATAGTATCCTGTATTGAGAACAAAATAAGCAATTTTGATATAATCCTAAATGCAAACGCAATATGGATACCTGCAACAATAAGTGGAAGGAAGAACATAGTCAACATCTGCGAATTTATAGTTTTTCTTATCTCCTTGTTCGTCATTCCGACATTCTGAAGAATCTCAAATCTATTTTCATCTTCATAGCCCTCTGTTATCTGCTTATAGTAAATAATAAGTACAGATGCTATCATAAATACGAAGCTTAAAAGTATTCCGAGCATAAAAATTCCACCATACACTGCGAGAAATTCCGCATACGCATCTGCGCTCGAATCTATCAAATACAAGCCCTGTATATCA
Source organism: uncultured Eubacteriales bacterium (assembly GCA_902797145.1). Classification (GTDB taxonomy): domain Bacteria; phylum Bacillota; class Clostridia; order Christensenellales; family CAG-138; genus RUG14239. Next base: position 21,469 of record CADBRR010000020.1, read on the forward strand.
TTATATTTTTCATATTCATCAATGTCCTTGAGAATCTTTGAACGTATACTTTGCTGTTCCTTGCGATTTGCATCAACATCGAAGCAATGGAATCTATTGACCCTATCCACATCAATAGTACTGCTTGAATAAAAGCCCTTTACAACATCATACAGGCGATAAACGGAATCCATATCATTAACGACTATCGTAAAGTATTCCCTATCAATAAGGAATCCATTTGTGCCTATTCTATTTTCTACACGCTTAATATTGAGCTGTGTATTTTCAAGATATATCTTATCATAATTAAACTTTCCGTTCATATTAAGCGTCTGGATAATAACCTCATTATCTTCGAGCGTTTCGTGCTTATTCTCTACCGTATTATAATAATCAAGGCAAACAACGCTTATGTTACAGCTGTTATTCCTCACAATATTATCCCTTGAATAGGTCAGCTTATCTCCGTCCTTTTCTGCCATAATATCGAACATAGCATAATCAAGTGTGTTCTTTTGAACTATCCCTTCTTCATCTAAACATTTATTGACTATTGGCATAACCTTTTCATAATCAAAAGCGCTTATAATGAACTGCCTTGGATACTGCTTTTCAAAAACGCTTGTGGAGCCAATATATGCAGTAGCGGTCGAAGAAATCATGACAAGAATCATCGTTGCAATAATACATATAGAAGCGAGTCCTGCACCGTTTCTATTCATTCTAAACCTCAATGAAGAAACTGCAACAAAATGATTTTTCTTATAATAATAACGCTTATTTCTTTTGAGCATATCGAGCAAGGCGCCCGAACCTGCAATAAACACAAGATATGTGCCTATTATAACGCAAGCAACCGCTATAAAGAACATATACATAGCTTTAACCGGGTCATCTGTCGTAAGCGCAATATAATAACCTGCGCCCAAGAAAAGTATGCCAAGAACTGCGCTGACCCACTTGACCTTTAATCGTCTTTCGCCCTGCGATACGCTTTTTAGAAGTTCAATAGGCTTTAATCTTGAAATCTGTATAAGCGATTTAATATATATAATAAAGAATATAGCTGCGAACAAAACTGCTGTAATAACAATTGCGGTTACAGGCAAATGGAATGAAATTTGTACATCACCATCAAGCAGCTTTACTGAAATCATTTCACCGAGCTTTGCAAAAAGAACACCGCTTATAGTTCCTAAAATCATTGAAATTATATATATAATTATCGTTTCAAACAATAAAACCTTTGCTATATTTCCTTTGCTCATACCGAGTATGTTATATAAGCCAAACTCAGTTCTTCGCCTTTTCATAAGGAACGAGTTAGTATATATAAGGAAAATTATTGAGAATATTCCTATAACAATCATACCGATTAACATCATTCTTGCAAGAACTCCGCCACCCTCGACATATTCAAGGTCCCTGCTTGAACATATTGCGCTTACAATCACGAACATCATAACCATTATTATGCACGTGAGCAAATACGGCAAGTACAGTTTTTTGTTCTTTACCATAGAATCTATGGCTATTTTAGGATATAACTTCACTTTTCATCACCACCTGAAGCAAGCATTGTAAGCGTATCAGAAATTTTCTTATAAAGCTGTTCATCGGAACTGTCGCCTCTATAAATCTGGTGGAACACTTCACCGTCTTTTATGAACAATATCCTGTTTGCATGGCTTGCTGCAAGCACAGAATGAGTTACCATAAGTATAGTTTCGCCCGATTTATTGAGCTTTTCAAACAATTCAAGCAATTCTTGTGATGATTTGCTGTCGAGTGCGCCTGTCGGTTCATCAGCAAGAATTATATCGGGGTCGGTTATTATTGCCCTTGCAACTGCTGCTCTTTGTTTTTGTCCGCCTGAAATTTCATACGGGAATTTATCGAGCAATTCGCTAATGCCGAGCTTTTCTGCAACCTCCATAGCCATCGTTTCAATACTGTTATGATGCTTTCCTGCAAGTACGAGCGGAAGCAGTATATTATCCTTTACAGAGAACGTATCAAGCAGATTAAAATCCTGAAATACAAACCCTATATTATCCCTTCTAAATTGGGCAAGGTTTGATTCCTTAATTTTTCCAACATCTACGCCATCCAATATAACTTCACCGCTTGTGGGTCTATCAAGCGATGCAAGAATGTTCAAAAGCGTTGTTTTACCACTTCCCGATTCGCCCATTATTGCAACATATTCGCCTCTCTCTACCGAGAAATTAACATCTTTGAGCGCTTCAACGCTGATTGAGCCGAAGCGTGTTGTATATACTTTCTTTATATGTTTTACTTCAAGTAACATATTATCACTCCTTTAAAAACAAAAATGGATAACGAAAGCTTTTATCTTTCACTATCCATTTTATAGCATTTTTTAAATCCGTACAATTGATTTACCTTACATTTAACGCTTCATTTATTACATTTTTGTAAGGTTCATCTATTTCAAATATCTCATATATAATTTCATCAATCTCTAAAAGCGTTTTTGCATTGCTGTCCTTTATATATTCATCTGCAAGAGAGCATATATTTTTATCCTGCTCCTGCGTTATTGACGGGAACGGAAGCTCCTCAAGGTTTCCTCGAAGCACCTTGACCTCGCCAAACATCTTTTTATAAAGATACCTGTAAAGCTTTGAATTTAAAAATGCCATAACAGTCTTTACCGACATATTTTCTATATCGGGAATAAGAATATTTGCGCTGTTTAAAAACAAGCTTTTTGTATTATCATATGCAAAAACCGGCATTGACGATATAAACTTATATACGAGTTTTTCTTCTGCCCTGTAAATATCATCCCTTGCAGACTGCTGGAAATTATTTCTATCGTAGACGATATAATATTCGGGTTCTTTAAGCACATACGGAAGAATATCCTTGCCCCTATATATCGGTTCCGTATTCTCTTTAATCGTCTTAAACAGCTTATTCTTATTGTCACCTGTTACTATTCCGAGCGCCCACGTGCTGTTTTTAAGCGAAAACTCGGATTTTGATTTAACCTTCCTTATTATATAAATATCGTCTGCGCTGAGTGGATTGAAAAACAGATTTTCCGTTTCATAAAACGCTTCAATCCTAACAGTTCTTTCATCAGAACCCTTTATGTATTTAAGCTCCTTTGACTTTACGCCTTTTATCGACGAAATATTGACGTGTGATGTTACAACGCCTGTAAACAGCCTATCATATTCAACTATGCGTTCAATTTCACAATTCTCTATTATAAATTTTCTAAGCTCCCTGTGCGCTTTAACATTTAATACGGAAACAGGGAATAAAAACCTTATGCTTGCGTTATTTTTCAAAAGCTCAAACGCTTTGAAATAAAAATGTGTAAAAATCTCACCCGCTTTTTTATGAACGCTACCCCACGGCGGATTTGTAACTATATAATCATATTTTCGTTTATCGAAATAATCAAGAAAATCAACACAAATTATATCGGGTTCAAACTCAACATCTGAATATTTTAGAACAAGATTTATCTTTGCAATAAATACCGCAATTTTATCTGAATCAACACCATGCAATCGCATAGGATTATCGGTTTTTACCGCCATAAGATATGCTCCGCTTCCACAGCATGGATCTAAAAATTCCATATCGCCCGAAAGCGCTATATCGCAAACCATATCTTCAACTATGTTTTTCGGGGTATAATACGAGCCTCGCTTGTTCTTCTCCCCCTCCGTCAAAATCGACTGATACAATATTCCAAGTATATCGTATTCATCGGGAAGCTGAATTTGTGTTAGCTCATCAATTACCTTAACATTATATTTTTTACAATACTCAGCAAGTATTTTCTTTATATTTGACTTTTCATATATGCCTTTTTTGATTAAAAGATTAATTGCAAGCGAATATATTACATCAAACACTTTAAATTCACAGAAGTCTTTTATAATATTTTCTATTATTTGAATATTTTCCGCATCCGTCAAATATTCAACAGGCACGAATCGCCTTGATGATTTCAGTTTATTTGCACGATTTGACAGTCTGCCCTCCGGATTTGTACTCAATCGTTCCCAATTCCTTGCAGTAGCATTTGATATGATACGGCTGCCTTTCTCTGCCATAAAAATTCCCCCCAACAGATAATTTACATCCCATCATTCTATGTTTTATTCAATTTCAAGCCGTTTTTCATTAAACGTTATTTTAATTGTCGTTCCCTTATAAAGCTCGGAGTCGGCACTTATTTTATGCCCAAGCTTTGAGCAAATGCACTTTGTAAGATAAAGACCTATGCCGGTGGAGCTTTTTTCAATTCTTCCATTAAGCCCCGTATATCCGTTTTCAAATATTCTCGGCAAATCATCCTTTGCAATACCAATTCCCGTATCCGATATAAAGAGGGAATCGTCTTTAAAATATATAGATATTTTGCCTGCTTTCGTATATTTAAGCGAATTTGATATTATCTGTTCGATAACGAACAATAGTTGCTTTTCATCAGTAAGCACCACTTTATCAATCTTTTTGTAATCAAGCTCGATTTTTTTGCGAATAAACACAGATGAATATCTCCTGACCGCACTTTTTATAATTTTATCGAGGTCATATTCCTTTATAATAAAATCGTTTGTATCAGAATTTATCCTTGCATATGCAAGAACCATATCAGCATATTGTTCAATACGCATAAGTTCCTGATTTAGCATCGTTTTTTCATCGCACTCACTCGTTTCAAGAATAAGCCGCATTGCAGAAATAGGTGTTTTTATCTGATGCGCCCATTTATTATAATAATTTACCATATCATAATAACCGTTATCGTATTCTATCTTCATATCCCTTGCATTTTCAAACAATTGCTCGATTATCAATCTATAATCATCATCAATTATGTTTTCGCTTGCAGGCAGATTTTCAAGAGTATACACGATATTCTTTTGTGCGTTTAAAAGAGTTCTATGCTTTGATACAAATTTTACAAAATCATATATACCTATTATTATTGCAAAAAATAAGCATACAGCTCCCTCATAAATTATTATATGCCAGTCCACATTGCAAAGTAAAGATACTATTACTACTGTAAGTGCGCATAGATTTACAAGAATCATCGGCAAAATATTAAGTTTTAGATATTTTATCAGCAGCTTCATTGCATTTCTATTATATATCCAAGTCCCTTTTTCGTCGTTATAAATCCTGAAAGCTCTATAGAATCGAGCTTTTTCCTCAGCCTTGCGATATTGACTGTAAGCGTATTCTCATCAATGAAAATATCCGTTTCCCACAGCTTTTCCATAAGCTTTTCCCTCGAAACGATTTTTCCCTTATTTTCAAGCAAAAGTGAAAGTATCCTCAATTCATTGCGTGTAAGCGATAATTTTTCGCCCCCGTATACAATTGAGCCCTCTAAAACATCAAGGACAGCTCCCCTATGTTCAAGAATCGGCTTTTTTTCTACATAGTTGCTATTTCGCCTCAATATTGCATTGATTTTTGCCATAAGAACATTCAAGTCAAACGGCTTCGTAATAAAATCATCGCCGCCCATGTTCATAGCCATAATTATGTTCATATTATCCGATTGACTTGATATGAACACGACCGGGACCTGCGAGCTTTTGCGTATCAGCTGAAGCCAATAATAACCATTATAGAACGGAAGAGATATGTCCATAAGTACAAGGTCGGGCATAAACGCATCAAATTCGTCTTTTACGCACGCAAGGTTATGTGCGCATAACGCACTATAACCCCATTTTTCAAGATGTTTTTCAATAGCTGATGCAATTATTTCGTCATCTTCAACAATAAAAATCTTGTACATAGCTCTATTCGTGAATTTTCCCTTTTGCGGTAACTTCGTCCATACTGATTTTATAAATCGCAGTCCTTGAAATACTTCTTGCAATCGCATTATCAAAATCGGGCATATTTGACGGGCAGAACCTTTCGCAAAGCGCCCTGAGCGCCTCGATTTTTTCGTTTATATCGGTAATTTCTACTGCTTTGCCCTTTACTATTGCAGATTTATAGTATGTTGTAAATTTATCGAGCGCAGGCTCAACATCGTATACAAACGATACGCATACATCGCCTGAACGCTTCAATATATCGCACTTTCTACCCTCCATTGCGCTATGGAAATAAAGGTTTTCGCCTATCCTCGTTATCGTAAGCGGAATAGCATACGGCATATTATTTTCATCTACAAACGATGCAACAGCATACGGCGCATTATCAATAACATCAAGTGCGAAATTATAATCTCTTTCCCTATCTTTTCTTCTCATATTTTACTCCTTAATTGCCAGAAAAGTAATTATTAGATATATTTTATACTTAATTAAAGTTATTGTCCACACTTTTTAAGCATAAAATGTCCATCATAATAAAGAACACGCTTTAACTCAATCTAAGCCATGTTCTTTATTATAATCGCAAGCAAAGCACAAATTATTTTCGCCACGATCTGCGTACATTCCACAATTCGGGCAAGTTCGCATAGCAGCACGCAATTCGGCATTTTCAGCGGCAGAATATGGTCTTGTCCCATGATAGCCCGTTCCACGAAGTTGTTCTGCCTCTTCTTTTGTAAGTGCTTTCTTTGTATTATACTTTTTCCTTTCTACGGAACTATCGTGTTCAGATGAGTGGTTTGCACTTCTATCAAGGTGTTCAATGCAAAATCTATCGTCCCAGTTAGGATAAACAGGTCTTTTTCCACAACCATATACACGGCATATAATGTCCGAGCCGTCGTAATTATGCCACACGTCTTTTGAATTGTTATTATTTGATATAAGCGCAAGAACCACCACGATAGCGATTATACTAAAAATAAATATTATTGTTTTCTTCGAATCCATTTTAACACCTTAATTTAAACATTTTATACAATTCATATTGAGCATTTCCTTCACGTGGAGGGAACATTCTCGATTCTGCTTCATCTAGTGAAACCCAGCTTGCCATATCAACTTCTTTAGATAATGAAAATGCTCTCTTTTTTGTTCTGCCGATAAAACCATGCATAAGCTGTTGTCCTTTTTCAAACCAATAAGTTCCAGCATATTCTAGTGAATCGAGTTTTACTCCTATTTCTTCTTCAACTTCCCTATACGCAGTTTTTTCAGCATTTTCGCCCGGTTTTATATAACCGGCAACAAACGTTTCAAAAACATCTGAAATATAGCTTTGTTTGAGCAAAACTATTTCATCATACTCATTTGCAACAAGGATTATAACGCAACTTGCAAACGAATCAAACCAATACTTTTTACAACTATCACAATATGGTACAAGTCCCTCATCGCCCGCTTCTTTATCAACGAGTTTTTTGCCACATTCCGGGCAGAATTTATAACGCATTTATTTGCTCCTTCTTTCAAGCTCCAATAGATATTTCTTTCTGTCAAGCCCGCCTGCATAGCCTGTAAGCGAACCATCTTTTCCGATAATTCTGTGACATGGAATGATTATAGAAATCGGATTATGTGAAATTGCCCCTGCAACAGCCTGACACGATTTACAGCCAATACTATCTGCAATAAATTTATAGGTTCTCACCTCTCCATAAGGAATTTTCATTAGCTCATCAAGCACTTTCTTTGAAAATTCGCTTACATCTAAATAAATATCAAATTCCCATTCCGTTTTCTTGCCTAAAAAATAATCATCAAGGCATGATTTTATATCATCGTTTGATAAAAGCACATCACATTCGAGCAATTTTATATCAAAATGCTTTTGATTTTCAAACCACAACCCTGAAACTGCAATCTTATCATTTTCTATAAAATACCTTACATAAATCTTGCCAATAAGGCTGCCCATCGGGCTATAATACACAAAATAATTCATTAAAATAATCCTGCAACAAATCTTAATACGAGCGTTGCGTCAGAACTATCTATTATTTTATCAGCATTCATATCTGCTGCAAGCTCTTTTCCGCCTGAAAGAATATCAAGCTTTGCAACATGGCGAAGAATAACGGTTGCATCTGCGCTGTCGATAACATTATCAATATTTGCATCGCCCCTTAACGCATATATAGCTGTTATAACTGTATCGCCTGTTATATTTGAAAAATCCTTATTCCAGCCTATAAATACTTTATCATCAAATTCGGGCGGTATGGGCGCAGTAACCTTTTCGCCATCAAGAATATGATATTCCGATATAACCGTATTATCATCGAGCATAAACATTACAACATAATATTCTGCATCTTTTTCATAATAAAGCTTTATATTTATTGCCTTATCCTCACTTGCATAGAACAAGAATCCGTCATTTAGGAAAGCTAAATATTTATCCTCATATTTAAGCTGCATTTTATTAAAATCGTATTCAAATTCGCTTATTGGCATTTCGCTAAAACCAATTCTCCCGTTTGAATCAATATCCATATAACCTACTGCATCGTTATATATATAGTATTTATCGTTATTTTTGATAAAGCTCCATTCATATTCAAACAAGTATGCGCCCGTAAGCGTTTCTCCATCAAGCATAGCAGGATAATGCGCTATAACATTGCCTCCAATCTTCGTGTTTGTAAGCACGAGATTATTATATGCCATAACATATTTTTTGTTCTCATCTATCAATTCTTTTTCATAAGTATATTCAGCCTTATTTCTGACCTCAATGCGGCACGTATCCTTGTATTCTCCATCAGCAGTTATTATTGTTATAAATGCTTCACCGGCATTTACCGACGTTATCTCGCCGCCTTTTGATACCTTTACAACACCTTCATCGCTCGATTCAAATTTAACATCCTGATAGCTTGCGTTCAACGGATATATATCATAATATAAAATTTTCTTATATCCACCTTTTAATATTTTTATTTCATCGAGCGCAAACTTAACGGAGTCAACAGGCACATATTTTACATTTACTTTAACAATGCCTTTATATTCCGCTTTGCTTTGTTTATCAATGCCTTTTATGATTATGTTCGTTTCGCCCTCGCCTATTCCCTCAACAACGCCACGACTGCTCACTTTTGCAATCGCTTGATTTTCACTTTCATAAGTTACTAAATAATCCTCAGCATACACGGGTGTCGTTATATATTCTATCTGTGCTGTTTCTCCAATATTGACTTCTATCTCTGAATTTACGGCTTCAATACCCTCGATTTTCCTATCGAGTGTCAACACAAAATCGCCATCGCCTGCCAAACAAGCATAGGCAATTTCGTCCATATCGTATTCGTATTCTTCATCAACATAGTCCGTTTCACCGCAGACGCTCTTTGCATATTCGAGCGCCTCTTCGTAAGTATTGCCCCTCGTTCTATCATTATCGTTTTGGGCAACCATATATGACCATATATATTTGCACATATTGTTCTCATACTCAAACGATACGGGATTTACATAACCTATATATGCAACACCGCCAAGATTGAGCAACGGTTTGTAAAGCGCATTTGTTGTAAAACCATCACATATTCCAAAGTAAAATACAGTTTTATTAAATTCCCTTTTTTCCTGCTTATAGTATTTTGTAAAATAACTTCCTGTTATTCCTATCTGACCTCCGCCTACCTGAATTATTCTGCCTGCGCTTAAATCGCTCGAATCGTAACCTTCCCCGTCCATAATTGCGATATACGACTTATCAAACGCATATATGCCATGGCTATCAACAAGTATTATTCCGCTCTTATAAAAATTTTCACGAAGCGCAAGCGGATTTGCTTCTCCGTCTTTAAGATCAACGATATTGCCATGAGTTACACTTGAAATGTTCTCTGCCATTTGAATATATAAATCCTGATAAAATCCGACCTGGCCGCTGTTTCTATATGGTCTTACAACGAGTATATCGGGATTTTCCCATGTAGGGTATGATTTTAACTTAACTTCGCTCTCATAATTATTTACCATCTCGTTTTCAAGCGAAATATCAACAACGCCTGAAATTCCCGATTTCATTGTAAATTCAACTGTTTTTAAGCCTTTTGTTGATTTAGAAATTCCGTTTTGGACACCGATAAGTGTATCTATAAGCACGAGCTGGATTTGTTCATCTATGCCCATATCGTCAGCTTCTTCTCTTAAATCATATATGTTTTCCCACACTTTCTGGGCTTTTTCCATATCCTCTTTTGTTATATCATCATAAAAGCCAATTTCAAACGCATCGCTCTTTACGCCTGAACACACAGCATAATAAGAATGTACGCAAATGTTTTCCTCATAAAGCTCTGCGCTTGAAGAATACTCATTTTCGCCAACCTTATCGAGCTTTACAACAAAATTATCCTGTTCATCATATACAAAAATGTCATATGCGCCTATATTTTCCATAATCGCAGTAAATGTTACTGTTGTTTTATTTAATATATGTACATCAAATGTATCAGCTTCAAACGATACAAATTGCGCATTATTGTCAGCCATTACGGGCATAACAAGATTTAGCAATACAATAATCACAATACAAATAGAAACTAACTTCTTCATACTAATACTCCCTAAAAAACTTCGACATTTCATTTGATAATTTAATTTATTTTATCATTTTTACAATATAAAATCAATCAATTGCACAAATTACCAATTTATTATATAATAAAAACTGAGGTGAATTTATGAAACGCAAATCAAAAGTTCAAATAACGCCTGTGCAGGCATTGCTCATAGGTTTTTTTATAGTAATAATAATGGGTACACTGCTTCTTATGTTGCCGATTTCCGTTAAAGGCGACAAACCGCTATCGTTTCTTGACGCTATGTTTACAGCTACAAGCGCATCGTGCGTAACAGGGCTTACAGTTGCAGATACAGGTAGCTTTTTCTCGTCATTTGGGCAAGTTGTAATACTATTTCTTATTCAGCTTGGCGGACTTGGTTTTATGACTATTGCAGCATATGCAATAACGCTGTTTGGCAAAAATCTTTCGCTTACTGAGAGAATGACTGTTGCGGAGGGGCTTGGCGAATCTTCGTCGGCTTTTGCGGTTAGAATTGCAAAGACTGCAACGACTATAACTTTCATTTCTGAAGGGATAGGCGCAATTCTTTTAAGCATAAGATTTATACCGGCTTACGGTGTTGGAAACGGAATATTTTACAGCATATTCCACAGCATTTCTGCGTTCTGCAACGCAGGATTTGATGTGTTTGGTTACGGCGACTCACTCGTTCGCTTTCAATCAGATGCGTTTATAAACATTGTGCTTATAGCGCTTATAATTACAGGCGGACTTGGGTTTATGGTTATTGCGGACTTGAATCCGTTTAAGAAAAAGCTGAGGCTCAAGGTTCAAACAAAAGTAGTACTTATAGCAACTGCGATTTTTATATTCGTACCAGCTTTATTGTTCCTTATTTTTGAATACAATAATCCTGAAACAATGGGTAATATGGCTTTTCCTCAAAAAATGCTTTCGTCCATTTTTCAATCGGTTACTTGCAGAACAGCAGGCTTTGATGCAATAGGTCAGGCGAATTTAACCGAGCAGAGCAAGCTTTTATCTTCCGCCCTTATGATAACGGGCGGTGCGCCATCGGGAACGGCAGGCGGTATTAAAATAACTACCGTTTCAATACTTATTCTAACTGCAATAACATATATAAAGGGCAGGAAAGATACTGTTATTTTTAAGAGAAGAATATCTCACGACGCTACAAAGCGTGCGCTGAGCGTTTTCGTGTTTGCGCTTTCGCTCGCATTCATAGCTGCAATGGTTATTATGTGCGTTGAATCATCTTCACTTGCAGATGCTATGTTTGAAACTGTTTCTGCGCTCGGAACTACGGGACTTTCTGTCGGCATTTCATCTCAGGCAGAAGCAATTTCTAAAATTACGCTGATACTGCTTATGTATATAGGAAGAGTTGGGATACTTTCATTTACTGTCGGGCTTGTAAAGAGCGATGATGGAGGCAGATATATAAATTATCCTTATGAGGATTTAATGGTTTAAAATAATAGGAGGTTGAAGTAATGAAAAGCTTTTTGGTGCTTGGACTTGGACGATTCGGTACGAGCATAGCAAAGACGCTTTCTTCGCTTGGCTGCGAGGTTATGGGCGTTGATAGAAATATGGAAAGAGTAAAAAATGTTCTCGGCTTTATTGGCAATGCTGTTCAAGCTAATACTGCTGATGAAAACGCTATGGCAGAGCTTGGCGTTTCTGATTATGATTGCGTTATAATAAGCGCATCGGGTGATATAAAATCATCTGTTTTGACAACAGTTCTTTGCAAGGAAAATGGAGCAAAATATCTTATTTGTAAGGCAAGCGATGATTTGCACGCAAAGATTCTTGAAAAGGTTGGCGCAGACAGGGTTGTTATGCCCGAAAAGGATAGCGGAGAGAGGCTTGCACGAACGCTCGTTTCAAAGCATATAACAGACTATATAGAGCTTTCTGATGAGTTCACAATAAGCGAATTTGTTGTGCCTAAGGAATGGGTCGGCAAAGACCTCGTTTCGCTTCAGGTCAGGAACAAATACGGAATTTCCGTTGTCGCAGTAAGAAACGATGAAGATATTTCGCTGACAATAGACCCGTATAGGAAAATAGAAAAAGATGATGTTTTCGTTGCGCTCGGTTCATACGATAGCTTCAGAAAAATAGAAAAGATGAGAAGATAAAAAGCAGGGGTTCGCCCCTGCTTTTGTTAAAATTCAAACTCATATGGGTCTTTCCACAACACAATATTATCCTTTGATGATTTATTCATATCAATAAGTCGCTGGTTTTTCGAGCCTTTGAACTTGAGTTCAAGCGATTTCTCTGCCTTTACGAATTCTCCATCGACAAGAACGTCAATATTATTTAGCAATTCATTTATAACTTCATCGTTTTTATCGTAAAGTTCTTCGATAGTATAACCTGTATATACCCACACACTTTTATTGAGTTTTTTAACCCTTTTTGCAATTTCAAGGCACTCAGCAGGCTGTTCAAGCGGATCTCCGCCTGTCAGGGTTATTCCTGAAAGCAAAGGATTTTCTAAAAACTTATTCATTATTTCATCAACGCTCATATCATAACCACCGTTAAAATCATGCGTTTGCGGATTGTGGCAGTCCTCGCAGTTATGAATACAGCCCTGTGTGAATACAGCAAGGCGAAGTCCCGGTCCATCGACTATTGAATCGTTTACTATACCATTTATTCTCATTTTTACCTCTTAAAAATTGTCAGGTGATATTTCACACCTGACAGTAAATTTAATTTTATGCGTTAAGTCCGTGCTTTACTCTCTGGCTTTCCTCAGCACGCTTTGCATTATTGAATCTATCGAGCGTTCCTACAAGGTAGCCTGTAATTCTCCTAATTCTCTGGAACGGAACACCGTCTTCCTCTGTTCTTCCACAATGCGGACAAGTATCGCCTATAATTCCGTTATAACCGCATTCTGAGTCACGATCAACGGGATGATTTACTGAACCATAACCTATTCCCGATTCTTTCATACATCTTATAATGCTCTCGAACGCTTCGATATTATTTGCAGTATCGCCATCGAGCTCAACATACGTAATATGTCCTGCATTAGTAAGCGCATGGTATGGAGCTTCAATCTTTATCTTTTCAAATGCGCTTATCGGATAATATACGGGAACGTGGAAGCTGTTTGTATAATATTCCCTATCTGTAACGCCCTCGATAACACCGAATCTCTGTCTATCTATCTTAACGAATCTACCTGAAAGTCCTTCAGCAGGTGTAGCAAGCAATGTGAAGTTCAAATGCTTTTCCTGTGTTATTTCATCCAAGCGTCTGCGCATATAGCTTATGATTTCAAGACCCAAATTCTGTGCCTTTTCGCTTTCGCCATGATGTTCGCCGATAAGTGCTTTCAAGCATTCTGCAAGGCCTATAAAGCCTACGCTCAATGTTCCGTGCTTTAATACTTCGCCAATTTCGTCATCAATGCCGAGGTTTTCGCTGCCTATCCATACGCCTTCGCCCATAAGGAACGGGAAGTTTCTAACCTTTTTCTTGCACTGGATAGCAAATCTTTCAAGGAGCTGACCTACGCAAAGCTGAATCTTTCTTTCAAGCTCATCGAAGAACCATTCAATATTGCCGTTTGCCCTTATAGCTATTCTCGGAAGATTTATTGTTGTAAATGAAAGATTACCACGCCTTGGAGCAACTTCGTTTTCCTTATCAAACTCGTTTGCCATAACCCTTGTACGGCAGCCCATATAGCCTACTTCAGTTTCATACTTTCCGGGCTTATAATACTTGAGGTTGAACGGAGCATCAATAAATGAGAAGTTCGGGAACAATCTCTTTGCGCTACATCTGCAAGCAAGTCTGAACAAATCATAATTCGGTTCGCCGGGATTATAGTTTATGCCTTCTTTAACCCTGAATATCTGTATCGGGAATATAGGTGTTTCGCCCTTGCCAAGTCCCTGTTCAGTAGCGAGCATAACGTTTTTCATTACCATTCTGCCCTCTGCTGATGTATCCATACCATAGTTGATTGATGAGAACGGTGTCTGTGCGCCTGCCCTTGAATGCATTGTATTAAGGTTATGGATAAGCGCTACCATTGCCTTGAACGTCATATGGTCTGTATCCTTAATTGCCTTTTCCCTTGCAAATGACTGCATCTTATCTACAACATCTTCGCTTATGCCCATACCCATGAGCTGTTCTTTTTCGTTCTTCATATATTCAAGTTCATCTGCAAGAGTAGGTACTATGCCCTTTTCTTCAAGCGCCTTGAACATTTCTTCAGCCTTTTCCTTTATTCCGTCTTCATCGCAAAGCAATGAGCAAGCTGAAAGCATAAGATCCCTATAATTCTGCATATATGTCTTTCTTACTCCCGGAGCAAGGCCGTAATCGAAGTTTACTATTGATTGTCCGCCATGCTGGTCGTTTTGGTTAGCCTGTACAGCGATACAAGCAAGCGCTGCATAGCTTGAAATATGCTTAGGTTCCCTGAGCGTTCCATGACCTGTTGAAAAACCGTTTTCAAACAACTTCAAAAGGTCAATCTGGCAACAAGTAGTTGTCAAAGTATAGAAATCAAGATCGTGAATATGAATATCGCCATCGCCATGAGCCTGTGCATATTCAGGTGCAAGCACGCACATCTGGTAGAACTTCTTTGCGCTCTCACTGCCATACTTAAGCATTGTTCCCATCGCTGTATTTCCATCAATATTCGCATTCTCACGCTTTATATCGCTATCTGAAGCATCAGAGAACGTCAAGTCTTCAAATGTCTTCATAAGGCCTGTATTCATCTCTCTAACCCTCGTTCTGTCAGCACGATAAAGAATATATGCCTTTGCTGTTATAACATGACCGTTCTCGATAAGAACTCTCTCTACTATATCCTGTATCTGTTCTACTGTCGGATTGAGGTTACCGCTACCTATTAGCTGTTCCTCTACCTTTTCAGCAAGCGTTCTTGAATCAGATCCCCTACATCCTGATGCTGCAAACGCTTTTTCTATTGCAGTTTGTATTTTATTCAAATCAAACGGAACTTCACGTCCGTCTCTTTTCCTTATAGATTCTATCATTTTAATTTTTCCTCCTTATATTTCCAATGAATTTTTATTTTATTTCCGTATATTTTTACAACATTTAGTTTTTAATTAACATTTTAAGCACTACATCTTGTTATTGCGTGCATTACCTATTTTATTCCTGAATTGGATTTCTGTCAAGTAGGATATTGAAAATTTTTTAAGTTAATACTATACTTATATTGAAAATAACCGATTTTTTCGGGGAAAACTAATAAAAAAATTTTTTGAAGGGAGAACTTATCCATGATAGAAAAAATAAGGAAGCAGGCACAAGATGTAGTATGTGAGTTGTTTTCAAACATACCCGATATAAGAAAAGGGCAAATTCTTGTAGTTGGTTGTTCAACGAGCGAGATAATGGGAAAGTGCATCGGAACAGGTTCAAGCGAAGAAGCGGCGCAGGCAGTTATGGATGCGATACTTCCCAAGGTAAAGGAATACGGATTATATCTTGCAGTTCAATGCTGTGAGCATTTAAACAGAGTTCTTGTAGTAGAGCGTGAGTGTATGGAAAAATTCGGATTCACTCAGGTTTGCGTTAAACCGCAGCTCCACGCAGGCGGAGCATTTGCAGTGGAAGCTACAAAACGCTTTGACGATTATGTTATGGTAGAGGATATTCAGGGCAAAGCGGATATGGGCATTGATATAGGCGGTGCGTTCATCGGAATGCATATGCACCCGGTTGTAGTTCCTATCCACGCAAACAACAGATATATTGGCGAGGCTTATGTTATGATGGCACGAACAAGACCAAAATACGTAGGCGGACCACGAGCTGCTTATTAATAACATATCTTTTATGTTTAAATTTCAATAATCGATATGAGGGCACTCCATTAAATATTGACAATTTAGGTAAATTTAATTATAATTGAAATATCATATGTCGGGTCTGTGGTTGAAAGTCGATGCCAGTCGCAGGCGAAGCGATCCACGTAAGCAGATATTAAAAAAATAAATATCTATCCTATCTGTGAGCATGGTGCGGTTTAGATGTAAGTCCGTCCGCCTTATGGCGAGAGGAGTAGTAGTGGGGACGAAATAAGTTATGAGCGAACCTCCCTGACGGCGAGTGTGGGGTCAAAGACCAGGTCAGCCGACATTGATAAATTGATAATGAAAAAAATTCGGTCAGCGTTTATCGCTGACCGATTATTTTATATGATATTTATTTTAATTTTTAAAGCTCCATTCAACAACTCTTTCCTTAAGCCTTTTATAAATATCCGTTGTTGCTTCGTGGTTATGTATTGTCTTTACAGCTTCTGCAAAGAGAGGAGCTGCTGAGATAATCTTAATCTTATCTGAAGCTTCTATTTCGGGGCAGTAAACAGTATCAGTCGATACGAGCATCTTAATCGGGCTTTCGTCAATCTTCTTTACGCCTTTTTCACCAAGAACAACGTGTGATAAGAATGCGTAAATATCTTTTGCGCCCTGTTCTTTAAGTCCATGGGTTACATCAACGAGTGTGCCGCCTGAGATTGTGAAGTCATCAATTACGAGGCAGTTCTTGCCCTTAACATCACCGATAATTCCGAGAACCTTTGCATTTTCATCGTGACCTGTTCTTACTTTATCGCCAATAGCCACTTCGCAGCCAAGAATGTTTGCAAGCGACCTTGCACGCTTTGCGCTGCCTGCATCAGGTGAAACAACTACGAGGTTATCATCAACTATTCCAATATGCTTTGCATATTCTGCGAGCAATTCCCTGCCATGGATATGGTCGAGCGGTTTTTTGAAGAAGCCCTGAATCTGATCTGCGTGCAAATCCATTGTAATAACTCTATCTGCGCCTTCAAGTTCGATACATTCTGCGCAAACCCTTGCACGGATTGATGTTCTCGGTTCGTCCTTCTTATCGCCCTTTGCATAGCTGAAATAAGGAATGATTACCGTTACAGATGCTGCACTTGCACGCTTGAACGCATCAATCCAGAAAAGAAGCTCTGTAAACTCGTTATTAGGTTTTTTACCGATAGTCTGTACAATATAAACATCCTGATTACGAACGCATTCATCAACACGAACGAAAGTGTTGCCTTCTGAAAAGTTTATAACTGTCGATTTACCGAGCTGAACTCCAAGATATTCGCACATCTTTGTTGCAAATGCAAGGCTTGAACTACCTGCATAGATTTTGATTTCACCATTTACATCTGTCATGATAATCACCTTCCATAAAAAAATTGTCCGTATAAATTATAACACTATTGCGACCGAGTATCAATCATATTTTGCATAAAATTATTTTTTATGTCGAAAAAAATTTGCCATGTGCCAATCAAGTGCCACACAGCAATTTTATAAGGATATAAGGATAAACAAATTTATGCTTCAAGAAGTCCGAACTTTGTCTTGACTCTATCGAGCTTATTAAGCAACGGATTAGTAAGCAGCGCAAGGAAAATAATCGTTGCAACTGCATGGATAATATTATAAATAACACCCGATGCGTACATTGCGAGCAACGCTTCCCACGTTATCGTCTGCGAGAACATAAAAAGCGATGCTGTATCCATAATAACACCATATATTATAAATGTTGATAGTCCTCCGAAAATACATATCGAAATTAGATTCCTTTTAAGCATTCCCTTTTTATAGAGAACACCTGCCAAGAACCCGATAATTCCGAACGAGAACATCTGCCACGGAGTCCACGGTCCTTGACCGAAGAAGAAGTTAGAAATAAATCCAGCGCAAGCGCCCACTATAAAACCCGACTCTCCGCCGAACGCAATTCCCGAAATAATAACGATAGCCACAACAGGCTTAAACTGCGGCAGCATATAGAATGCGCCTCTGCCTGCAACCGCAAGCGCAATCATAACCGCAAGGATTACAAGTTCCCTCGCCTGAGGTCGCCTCGACTCGAATTTAAGCACGAAAGGAACTGCGCTAAGTATTATAATTCCGATACTTATAATATAATACTGCCTATCTTTCATAAGCAATATTCCTGCTGCGATAAGCGCAGGTATGAAAATCAATATTATAATCGCTGCAAGAACAGTTCGTTTGCCGAGTTTTGTATCCTCTGTTATAGACCTTGTCTTTGTTTCCTGCATAGTGCAACTACCTCCTCGGTAAGAACTGCGTTTTCAAATACGCTCCTTGCAATTCTATTTGCGGCTGTCGTGTAGAAATGATTCTTTGCAAAGAACGTACGAGGTTCGTTTTCGCTTATTATTGTTCCGTCAAAGAACAGACCGCATCTATCCGCATACTTTGCTGCAAACTCTACATCGTGCGAAACCATAATTATCGAAATTCCCTTTGAAGTCATATTTTTAAGCATTGAACCGAACTTTTCTTTAAACGATGCGTCCATACCCTTTGTAGGTTCATCAAGCAGCAATATTTCAGGTTCTGTAAGCAAAAGCTTTGCAATAGCAGTCCTCTGCTGTTCGCCACCGCTCAAATCAAACGGATGTGACCCCAGCAATTCACGAATGTTCATAAGCTCAATTATATCTTTAAGCTTTTTCTCATCATTCGTTATCTCTTTTAAATCTTCAAGAACAGTATTTTTTACAAACAGCGTTCGTGGGTCTTGACAGAGTGCGCCAATCTTATAGTCCCTTGCTTGGAAACGCTTTTGTACTTTTCCGTTTATCTTTATTTTGCCTCTATACGGGGTATTCAAACCGCTTATAATTGAAAGTGTCGTACTCTTGCCTGTACCATTACCTCCGACTAAGCAAAATATTTCGCCCTTATATGCTTTGAGCGACACGCCCTTTAATATATCGTTGCCCTGCTTTTCATATCTGAAAAAACATTCGTCAAGTTCAAGTACGGGTTCGGTATTTACAGCGTTATTTTCCTTGCTCTCAAGTTTTTCGCCTTTAAGATTCAAAGAGTTTATAAAATTTCTTCCGTCACGAACTGTCAGGGGACAATCGCATGACTTGTTCGTTTCTATCAGTCTAAACATTCTTGCAGATGCCGGCAAGGATTTAAATACATCTTCTTCGATATTGATTTTCTTTGAAACCTCTTGTGGCGTATCAAAAAGCTCTATCTTGCCGTTTTTCATAACAACTGTTCTATCGGCAATACAGAAAGCTTCTTCAAGCCTGTGTTCAGTCATAATGACAGTAACTCCAAGCTCCGTATTTATTTTTTTTACTGTATTTAAAAACTCGCTTGCGGCAATAGGGTCAAGCTGACTTGTAGGCTCGTCAAGAATAAGAATTTGAGGATTCATAGCCATTATTGAAGCGAGGTTTAAAAGCTGTTTCTGACCGCCTGAAAGCTCCGTAACCGATTTATAAAACCAGTTCTGTATTCCGAAATAGCTTGCCATTTCGCCAACACGAAGGCGCATTGTCGTCTGATCATAGCCAAGGCTTTCAAGCCCGAATGCCAGTTCGTGCCACACCTTATCCGTAACTATCTGGTCGTCTGGATGCTGCATTACAAAGCCAATATTAGATGCCTGTTCCCTATCTGAATATTCGCCGAGTGGTTTATCGTTTATAAACACTTGACCTGTTCTCTCTCCATATGGAGTTAATACGCTTTTGAAATGCCTTAAAAGCGTACTTTTCCCGCAACCTGAATTACCGCATATAAGCATAAATTCACCATCACGAACGTCAAGATTTATATTTTCGAGCGCATTTTTATCTGATTTAGGATATCTGAATGTCAGATTTTCGATTCTAAGCGTCGCCATGTTATGTCCTCCATTATATTGAGTATCATGGGCAAATTACAAAACAGCAAAAATGCCAAGTAGCCCAATATTGATAACGCACCCTCTGCGTTCATTCTTATTGACGGATAATATCTTACATATATTTTTCCACTAATTATACTTGCAGCAAAAATCAATGCAGCAATAACGAATATGAGCAGTACCATTTTATCCCTCTTATCAAACTTATATAAAGAATATGCTGTTCTGCCTTTAAGTCCATATCCTCTGCTTTTCATTGAATCCGCTGTCACAACTGCATTTTCAAGCGCCCATGTAATAGTTATTGAAAGCACTCGAACACCAGCTATGAGCCTTTTCATAATGTTTCCGTCTTTAACGCTCCTGCCTATGCTTTCCTGTGCCTTTGAAACTTCCTTTATCTGATGCGAAAATTTAGGCACAAACCTCAATGCCATAGACAATAACAACGACAAGGCAGGTATTATCCTGCCAAATAAATATATAAATTTATCCGATGTCATTATATGATTATAGCATGAAAACCACACTATAACGCTGCCGAACATTCCCGAAGCGGCAACCCCATATAATACTGCTTCAAGCGTAATAGGATTTCCATTTGATAAATAAAACAGCGTTGTAACACCGGCGTGATTAAACAGCGGATTCATAACCGCCGTAATAATCATAAGCGGCAAAACTCCAAACAGTTGGAGCTTTACTGCCTTTGCGCCTTTTAAATATATCGCATACACCATTGCTGATATAAGTGATGTCGCAAGCACTATCGGGTGCATCATAAACATTGTTATAAACAACACCCATACAAAATACAGCATTTCTACTGACGGATGAAGCGTTGAAAACGTATCTCGTTTTTTCATCTGCAATAATTGTCCTTTATTTTATTATTCACCTGCTATCCATCCGCCGCCTACATCACGGCCTAAATCACAAGTATATCTCCATTCGCAGACATCGCCATCCTGAAGAATATATCTTGAACAGCCATAATTTGGATACCAGCCGTTTACCCTGAACATCCAACCCGAAAGCTGACCACAATCAAACTCATAAAGATTGCCAATTCCCTCAATATATGCGCTATCATATGCAGGTGTCCACGATGCTTCAAGATGAATATTGTTTTCACGGCAAACCCTCTGCAATACATCAAATACTGATTCGCCTGCGCTGAACTCAACTGTTACAGCCTTTAATATAACACCATCTTTAGGAAGTATATCGAGTTTTTCAGAGCTTAAATCTCCAAGATTATTAAAAATTGTTGAACATTCGATTGAGAATGTACAATGCCATTTTTTTGACTCATCAACCTTTTGATCTTCGGGATTTACAGGCTCCTGTTTTCCGCTCGGTACGGGATCTGTTTGATACTTATCCTGTTCATTTCTCGTTCCATCAGAAATTTTAACGCTGCCTGCTTCGCCAAGCTTCGTTGTTGAACCTGAAAGATATTCGTCCTGCTCATTAGTGTTCTGAGGGTCGATATCGCCTTGATTTTCAGGATTATTGTTATAATCAACAACAGCTTCTTTATGCTCGTCACCCTTTACGATATATTCCTTAATCCCCTGTTTGATTGAGAAATTTATGATTGACGGAGTACCTGTCGTTATTGATGCGCCGCAAAGCGAGTTATAATTTACATCAAATACTGTTGCAGTAAGTGCTTCCCAGCTTTCAGGAACATATACTGAAAGGACTGTATTAAAATCAACATCTCCATTTAAAGTTACCTTAAAGCTTTCGTTTTCATAAAGCTCAACGATAACGGACATATCCGTATCCTTTGCATCGCTAATATCTGAACCGAATACTGTCCATTCATATTTTATTCCATTCTTATCCGTACCTGTAAGCGTAAGAACGGAATTATCATTCTTTATTTTTGAAAAAGTGCTTTTTGAAACTATACCGTTTTCGGGTATTTCAACCTTGCCCGAAAAAACAGTATCATTAGCGGCAGTCGAACAGCCTACAGCCATTACAGCCATAAGCAGCGACAACAAAATTATAAATGCACGTTTAATCATCAGCTATTGTCCTCCCATCAACGGTATTAAGAGTATTTTTCGTCATAGCAAGGCTCTGCGAGCTATCCGATGCTGCAAGAACCGCATCTTCAATTACGAAATTCATTACATCGCCTTTAATTACACTGCCACGAAGTTTGAATTTGAGCCTTACAAGGATATTTCTATCCTCTTTACTAAATCCTTCGCTCGTAAAAGCATACTTGCCTGCTGTTTGGTCGAGGTACATAATATTTATAAGCCCGATATCGTTTGAACGCTCATTATTTACGCCCCAATTCGGCAAATCGAAGCCATTATCAGCAAGCACAAACACGTTACCTTCCTCTATGCCCATAAACTCAAGCCTTGATTTATCAAATGAAATCGAAAAGCTTGCAGCAGGGTACAATACGCCCTCAGGCATATCTGAAAGAGGTATATCTATAGTAAATTCCCTATCGCCCGATATACTTACTTTTGAAGGTACATCAAGTTTAATTGTAGGTTTGGCGTAGTTTTTCCTCAGTATAAAAAACAGCGTTACACCCAATGCGATAAGCAATAATATAAGCAAAATTATAAGAAGAATTCTTTTTTTCTTTTTCTTTTCTTCCTGTTCTTGTTCTGTTATTTTAATATCATTTATCTGTTCCATAATCTTGAATAAATGCGTTTTAACGCAACTTCCCATATTTTTTATCAGGGCAGAAGTTGCCTCCTGCCCTCTTTCTAATTTTCACGAGCTTCTATTTATGAATGGAGTATATCTGAAGCTGTGTATTATTTCATTCCCCTATAATTATAAGATTAGTTTGCGCTGAATCTTGCACCGTATGTTACAACGATGAATTCTGTGCCGTTTACGAAGTTATCAACGATACCAAGTGCATCATATGTGTTGATTCTTGAATCGCCGTTTACGTTCATTGCGAGCATTGTATCGTCAGTTGTAACTTCTGTCTTTCTGAGCCATGCGTTTACTGTATCAAGTGCATCCTGTGCATTGATAACGCCGTCAGCGTTTACATCACCGAATGTGATTGAAGCAGGTGTACCTGCAACCATTGTATAGTTAGCAACCTTGTTCATTTCGTCCATTGATGTTTCAGCTGCAACCATTGTTACGTATGTAGCAACGCCTGTCTTATCTGAAAGCTGCTTGTTGTAACGGAGAACTGTACCGTCTGTGTATGTGATTGTTGTTGCGACTTCGAGTTCTGTTACGAGTACTGCAACTGCCTTCTTGTCAGCAGGAATGATGTCGATGCCATCGCCTGTGTAGAGTTCATATGCGAATACTGCAACTTCCTTCTTGAGTTCTGATGTTGCCTTTGATGAATCTGTCATTGTGTTGATTACATGAATCATCTTAGGATCCTGTGAATCGCTGCCGAGCTTCAATGACATACCTGTGATTGCGAAATCAACTGTCTTAGCTTCGAGAACTTCGTCCATTGTGAATGTTACTGTGAACAAGTCAGCCGGGAATTCTGTAGCGTTTACAACAACGTTTTCATATGTTTCAAGGTTTGCATATACAACACGGAGTTTGCCTGTTGCTTCTTCAACATAGTAATATACGCTGCCGCCTGTGAGGTTATTTGTAGCCTGAACGTCTGTTACTCTGAGTCCTTCAGGAACTGTAACTATCATATCAACGAGCTTATAATCCTTTGTGCTGTCCCAACCTGTAAGACCGATCTGTGCATTGAATGTTGAACCAGCCTTGTTTGTTACGATAGCGGGAGTGTTGATATATGATTCAATCTTGAGGAAACCGTTTTCATCGTATTCGGGATTTACGGGTTCTTCTGTCATAACGTCTGTCATATCATAAAGGCGTGTCTTACCATCGAGCATTCTCTGGTATGAAACAAGTGTGTAGAGAGCCTGTTCTGTAGCCATGCCATCAACACTACCTGTAGCAACATGCTTGAAAGCACCGTTATCATAGAAGCTCATGAGTGCATCAACGAGTGAAATATTGTTCTTTATAAATCTTTCATCTTCCTGAGGATCAATGCCCAATGCAACGAGTGCACAGATTGTCTGTGAAATGCTTTCTGAGCTTGTAGAACCCCATGATGTGTAGCCACCTTCATCGTTCTGGTTAGCTGAAAGCCATACGAGTGCTTCGTCTACTGCTGTCTTTACTGCTTCGTTTGTTGTGTAGTAAGGAGCAAGTGCCTGGATTGTCATTGATGTAATATCAACATCAGCCTTTGTGCCTGAAAGTCCCCAGCCACCTGTTGCACACTTCTTTTCAACAATGTAGTTGATGAATTCGTTTCTCAAGTTAGCATCTGTTGTTTCATAGTTTCTTGAATCAAGTGCGATGAGTGCATAAACAGGACCATTGAGACCCTGCCATGATACATCTGACAATACATTCAAAGGAGCTACGATGTTCTTGCCAGCGATAGCTGTTGCATCCTTGTTAATTGATGACAAACCGATAATAACTCTTGAGTTATCTGTAAGCTTTCTTGAATGGAGCTTACCTGCTTCTGTAGCGTGTTCGTTTACATATTCAACAACCTTTGTGTAGTAATCTGTGAAAATAGCATTGTCAAGGTCATACTTTTCTGATCTTGCAAGACCAAGAACTGCCCATTCACCACCTGTAGCACCAACGCTCAAGCCGTTAGTTTCTGCAAGATTATAAACATGTTCAAGTGTTGCATTGAGTGTATCTGTAATGTCAACTCTCTGATGTTCAGCGCCACCCTGTGCTGCTTCTATCAACTGCTGTGCATCAATATCAATCTGGTTAGTGAGCAAATCAATGTCAGCCTGTTCTGTATTAAGAACCTTACAAGCTTCAACATATGCATCAATTGCTGTTGTAAAGTCATCGTTTGTGCCATAGAGTTCATTGCTCTTATACTTTACGATTGCCTGATAAAGAGCTGATCTGTTGCCTGCTGCATACAAAGGTTCCATACCCCAAACCTGATCTGTACCAAGGTCTGCGCCATATCCATAGACTGAGAACTGCCAACGGATAACAGGAATGTTATTAACTACAGGGTAATCTGCGGGCTGATCGGGCTCGTTTACGAGGAGCCATGCGCCTGCGCCCTTGTTGATCATGTAATTGTTTACTGTTACCATCCAGCCTGCAGAGCTTGTGTAGTCAAATTCACCAAGGTTAGCGTCTGAATTTGTTTCGCTTTCAATAAGTTCAACAAATGTTTCGTTTTCCATAAGGAAATCCGGGAATTCAGCAGGAACTGAAGGATCATCTATATTGTCGATCGTGCCCATATAGAATGAATCTGAAGCCCAACCGTCACCTGTTGATTCAACAGTAATTCCGAGGCTATCAAATACATAGCCTGTTGCCATAGCTGCTGTGATAGCTTCTTTTTCAACATTGTACTTATTCATAATATCCTGATAAGCAACAAATGTAGGTTCGATAAAGAAGCCTTTACCGATTGAAAGCCCTTCAAGACTTACGATACAACCTTCTTCAGCATCCTTTGTTGTAACAACAACATTCTTTGCTGCGAATGCGGTTGCAGACACTACTTGCAATACCATGAGCATTACAAGCAAAAATGCCACAAATTTTGTCTTCTTCATATTAAGAAAACCTCCTTAGATTAATAAAAAAGTGTATCACCGTCCGGGGATACATAAGCAAGCACATTCGTAGCACAAACTAACGAACTTCAAGAAATTTTATTTTAAATAAAACTGCTGTTTGCCCTCGTCTTTCCTCGAAACGATTACAATCAACAATGCGGCAGGTCTTCTGACTTATGGCCTCTTTGATATTCGCAGGGTAACTTACTCATATCACTTCCTACCAGCTCCGACTTCCCAAACAAATTATGATTCGTTCAGTGTTAAATTGAGCTTTCGTTGCCACTTACAGCAGCGGGACTGTTACGGACTCTCACCGTATTCCCTTTTAATTTGATATATATCAATTTGTTTGTATTGATTTATATCAAAACCGTATCGTTACATAATAAGTATATCATTACCTCAAACCATTGTCAACACCTTTTTACATTAAAAGCTATGAAAAGAATATAATATATAATTTCAATTAAAAAAGACTCTTAAAATCTAAGAGTCTTTATTGGTAGCGGCAATCTGATTCGAACAGATGACACTCCGGGTATGAACCGAATGCTCTAGCCAGCTGAGCTATGCCGCCATATTATTAACTTAAATGGTTGCGGGGATGGGATTTGAACCACATGACCTCCGGGTTATGAGCCCGACGAGCTACCAGACTGCTCTACCCCGCGTCGTCAACTCAAAACGCACTTTCTGAATGCAATATTTATTGTACCACGGCAAAACAAATAAGTCAAGTCTTTTTTTTAAAATTTTTTATTGATTTTTTATTTTATTTAGTTTATAATATGTTTGTATGCTGATGTAGCTCAGTAGGTAGAGCACTTCATTGGTAATGAAGAGGTAGGCAGTTCGAATCTGCTCATCAGCTCCATGTTCCACATTATTATTTTGTGGGGCTTTTTATTTTTTATACTTATTACATTTAAAAAATCAAAAACAGCAGGCTTTTATCGTCTGCTGTTTATTAACCTCACATTCAATCTTCAAGGAACAATCTTGTCTTTATATAAACATCTCCGCTGCCCAGTGTAAGAACCAAGTCGCCCTCTTTTGCGTTTTCGTCAAGATATTTTTTTATCTCCTCAAAAGTCGGTATATACAGTGCCTCAACACCGCCCTCGTTTATAGCCTTAACCATATCCTTTGCATGAACTATACCTGTATCCTTTTCTCTACCGGGATAAATATCCGGTACAAGAACCAAGTCTGCGCCATCGAAGCAATTTACATTCTCTGTAAACAATGTTTTTGCCCTCGTATAGCTATTGCACTGGAAAACGCAGATAAGTCTTTTTTGAGCAACTTTCCTTGCTGCGCTAACCGTTGCCCTAACCTCAGCAGGATGATGAGCATAATCGTGATAAATCTTAACTCCGTTCTTCTCACCATAGAACTCAAATCTTCTTCTTGTCGGTCTGAACTCAAAAAGGGAGCTTTCGATTTTATCCATATCCGCATTGAGCGTCAGCGCAGTAACTGTTGCGGCGAGTGCATCAATCATATTATGTTCACCCGGAACGC
Organism: uncultured Eubacteriales bacterium; assembly: GCA_902797145.1. GTDB lineage: Bacteria > Bacillota > Clostridia > Christensenellales > CAG-138 > RUG14239. The sequence continues at coordinate 48,802 of CADBRR010000020.1, forward strand.
AAAGCTTAATATGACCTATAACTTCGCCATTATGCGCAACATCAAATTCAGGATTACCCATATCGTATGAAACGTTCACAGGAACGAACTGAGCATTATTCAAGCCATAAGTTATAACATTTTTAACCTTATGGGGTTCTTTGAGAAGCTCTCTTACATATTTATCATCGTTGCAGGCGATAATAGTTCCGTCTTCGGGCAAAAGTGCAATATACTTTCTAAACGCATTAACTATATTATCCATCGTCTTGAAATAATCAAGATGATCGTTATCAATATTGTTTATAACAGCAACAGTTGGTCTTAAAGTTAAGAAGCTTTCGACATATTCGCACGCCTCTGTAACGAACAAATCGTGTGAACCCAATCTTACTCCACCGTTTAAGAACTCAACAAAACCGCCAACGTGACAAGTTGCATCAAATGCGCCATTCTGTGCCATAAGCGAAAGCATTGAAGTTATAGTAGTTTTACCATGGCAGCCGGCTATACCGACAACGTGTTTATAATCTTCAGAGAGCTGACCCAAAGCAACGGAGCGTTCAATTTGAGGTATTCCTCTTCTTTTTGCCTCTACCCTTTCAACGTTATCTTCCTTTATAGCGGCTGAATATATTACCATATCGCAATCCTTAATATTATCTGCGCTATGACCTATTGTAACCGGGATTGAAAGTTCTTCAAGCCTTTTAGTAAACGGCGACACATTAGCATCAGAGCCTTGAACATAATAGCCCTTTGCATTGAGTATTCGAGCAATACCGTTCATTGAACAGCCGCCTATACCTATAAGGTGAATTTTTTTATGATTTCTTATATGATTACTATTATCCATTTTAATTTCCCCTATCGAATAAATGCATAATTCAAAACACAAAAACTTCGAGTCTATTATTATTTGCTGTTTGTATTTTGCATTATGCATTAAGATTTATTCTTCATTCAGCAAGTAGACCCTTTTTGTTCTATCCGTAACAAGGCAAGTTATTTCGTAATTTATAGTGCCTGTTTTTTTTGCAACTTCTTCAGCGGTCATACCATCTCCGCCGAAAAGTGTTACCATATCGCCACGCTTAACATCGCTGCCCGTCACATCAACCATGAGCATATCCATACAAATTGCTCCGACCTGGTTATACTTTTCGCCATTTATAACGACGAACAATCTGCTTGAAAGCCTGCGTGGTATTCCGTCAGCATACCCTGCTGTTATTACAGCAGATCGCATATCCCTCTCAGCCATAAAAGCCCTGCCATAGCTTATAGTAGTTCCTGCTGGGAGATTTTTAACCTGCGCAACCCTTGCTTTAAGCGTCATTACAGGCCTAAACTTACCGTTCTTTCTTATTACATTATCAGGATACATTCCATAAAGAACAACGCCTTCACGAACCATATCGCATTTTGCCTGCGGATAGTTTTCTATTGCTGCTGTATTATTCATATGATATGTATCAAAAACTATTCCGTCCTTTTCAAGCCCGTCAACAACACGCATATAGTTTTCTACCTGCCAATCCGTATATTCCTTTTCATCGGGCATATTTGCAGCGGCAAAGTGCATATACATTCCGTTCACGTTTAAATTTTCAAGCTTTATTATTCGCTTCACAGCCTCAATAGTTTCAATGCAATTATCCTCGCCCTGAGCAAACAAGCCTGTTCTTGACATACCTGTATCTATTTTGATATGAGTATTTATCTTAACGCCTGCCTGCCTTGCCTGTTCATCGAGTTCTATTGCATATTCTTCATCGACTATTGACTGAGTAAGATTGAACTTCGAAATAAGCTCAACACAGCTTGATTCAGTGTATCCCAATATGAGAATAGGTCTTGTTATTCCGCCTTCACGAAGCTCCAACGCTTCATTTATGCACGCAACAGCAAAAGCATCTGCGCCATGCTTTTCAAGATGATTTGCGCATATAACTGCGCCATGACCATAAGCGTTTGCCTTTACAACGCACATAATTTTTTTGCCCGATTTCTTTACAGTTCTAAAATTATATATGAGCGCATCTAAATCTATCTCCGCCCACGTTCTGCAAGTGTCAGAAATGCCATATTTATCCATAACAAGTCTCCTTTCTCATAATATTATGTTGGTATGAGTCGGATAATGACTACCCGACTCACATTTTTCCGATAATCAATAATTATTAACTATTTCCTACTACTGTCTGCCGATTGTAGCAACCATTACAGCCTTGATAGTATGCATACGGTTTTCAGCCTCGTCAAATACTACTGAATGCTTTGAACGGAATACTTCGTCTGTAACTTCCTGTTCTTTGAGACCATACTTTTCATAGATTTCACGACCAACAACTGTTTCAAGGTCATGGAATGACGGCAAGCAATGGAGGAAAATAACTTCCGGATTGCCTGTCTTCTTGAGCATATCCATTGTTACTCTGTAAGGTTCGAGCATCTTAATTCTCTGTTCAAACTGGTCTTCTTCGCCCATGCTTACCCATACGTCTGTATAGATTACATCTGCGCCTTCAACTGCATCGATTGATTCTGAGAATGAGATTGTTGCACCTGTTTCCTTAGCAACTTCACGCATTTCTGCAACGAGGTCTTCTGCGGGGAAGAGTTCCTTGGGAGCGATACCTACAAAATCCATACCCATCTTTGCAGCGCCAATCATGAGTGAGTTACCCATATTGTTTCTTGCATCGCCTACATAAACGAACTTAACCTTATTGAGGGGCTTATTAACGTGTTCCTTGATTGTGAGGAAGTCAGCAAGAATCTGTGTGGGGTGATACATATCTGTAAGACCATTCCATACGGGAACGCCTGCGTGCTTTGCAAGAATTTCTACTGTTTCCTGCTTGAAACCACGGAATTCGATACCGTCATAGAATCTGCCAAGAACCTTTGCTGTATCTTCCATTGATTCCTTCTTACCCATCTGGCTGTTTGAAAGGAATGTAACGCCAGCGCCTTCGTCCATAGCTGCTACTTCAAATGCGCAGCGTGTACGTGTTGAAGTCTTTTCAAAAAGGAGAACTACGTTCTTGCCTTCGAGGAGGTTGTTCTTGATGCCAAGACGCTTTTTCATTTTGAGTTCTGCTGACAAATCAAGAAGATAATTGATTTCAGCGGGTGTGAAGTCTTTGAGTGTCAAAAAATGACGGCCTTTGAGATTTACGGACATAATTCAATGTTCCTTTCTTTAAATTATTTTTATTTTGTTTTTTAATTTATATAGGTTTTATAAACGTACTCGCTTGTAAAACCTTTGAGTACTGCACCATATGTCATCTTAAAGCAAACGGTGTCTCCAATATTATAACTTTTTGTTGCTGTAAGGTCAATAAGCAAATGATCAGAGCTTGCGCCAAGTATATCAATTTTTTCATCGAGGCACGTTAATCCATCGATATCCATATCCTGTCTGCCAATCGCAAGTATAGCCCTTAACATCATTCCCTTATCTACAAACGATACTTCTTCGCCGAACGCATTTACGCCTGTATTACCAATAGGCATACTCGGCTTTATTTTCATCTCTACTATCTGTGCTTCGAGTATTACTGCATCGTCATAAAGCCCTTCTATCGTTTCGCAAGCGGCAGTATCCTGTCCGAGAACAACCGACTCACCGAGCCTCAAATTCGTTATTCCATCGGGTATTGTGCCTTCTCTGAGCATTGTAAGCGATGACGAATTTCCGCCCGAAACAAGCGGAAGCTCGATATTATATTTTTCTCTTATCTTGTTTGCTATTTCAATAAGCTTTCCAAGATTTTCCTTGCTCGGAAGTATTGCGCCATAGCACGTAAGGTTTGTGCCTATTCCATAAAGTTCAAGGTTTTCCTCGTTCATAACTGCATCGCAAGCCTGGAAAATAAGCTGTTCGTTTTCAAAGAACACGCCTTCCCTCAAATCGCCAAGGTCTATCATAAGAACGACTTTATGGTTCTTGCCTGCCTTTCTTGCAGCTTCGCCGAGCAGTTTTATAGTCGTAATCTCGCTTTGAAGTGAAATATCTGCATATTCAACTACCTTATCAACTTCGCTTGGCATAGCAATCCTTATAAGCATTTTGGGCTTTTTAAATTCCTTGCACCTTTCAAGGTTTTTAATCCTTGAATCGGCAATAAAGTCAGCTTCGCTCTCATCAATAATCTTTACAAGCTCCTTATCAGCACAGAAAACCTTTGTTACGGCAGACACTGTAATTCCCTTTGCGTGCGCCATTTTAACGAGCTTATTTAGATTATTTCTGAATTTTTCTCTATCAACTATTATTCGTGGAAACATATTTACTCTCCGCTTTTAAACTCACTTGTGTATGCCCTAAAAAACGGGCATACACGATTTTTTAATTTAGCAAACCTTTACGCCAAGCGTTACGCTTTCGCCATTGATATCCCATTCCTTAACGAAACCGTCTGCGCCCTTATTCATCTCGTTTGCGAGCGTATCAGCCATAATATCGCCCTTATACTTTTCGATAATAGCGTCTATCTTTTCGCTGCCGTTATAGCTTATAGCGATATGGTCAGTTACCTCAAATCCTGCATCCTTACGCATTGTCTGTATCTTAGATACAAGTTCACGAACGAAGCCTTCTTCGATAAGTTCATCTGTCAATGTTGTATTGAGTACAACGCTCAAATCCCTATCGCTTTCAGCAACAAAACCATCACGCTGCATAGTTTCAACAAGCACATCTTCGCTTGAAAGTGAAACGTGTGTTCCCTCGATATCAAACTCGTAATTTTCGCCTGCTTTATGCTTTGCAACTACTTCGTTACCGATATTTTCGCCCTGCAAATATGCGTTTATCTTCGGCAAAACCTTACCGTAACGTGGTCCCAATGTTTTAAGCTGTGGCTTTACCCTATATGCGATGAATCCCGACGCATCTTCCATAAACTTAACGCACTTAACATTAAGTTCATCAGCGATTATTGATATGAACATTTCGGGAAGATTTCCGCCCTGAACGAACATTTCGCCGATAGGCTGACGGTTCTTGATATTTGCAGTATTTCTTGCGCTTCTGCCAAGAACTACTATCCTCAATACTTCGTCCATATTCTTTTCAAGTTCCTCGTCAATATATGAGTCATCTGCAACGGGAAAGTCACAAAGGTGAACGCTTTCGGGAGCTTTTTCATCAACGCTCTTTACTATATTCTGATAGATTTCCTCTGTTATGAACGGAACAAACGGTGCTGCGAGCTTTACAAATGTTGAAAGAACAGTATAAAGTGTCATATATGCAGCTTCTTTATCGTCCGTCATTTCGCTGCCCCAATATCTTTCACGGCAACGGCGAACATACCAATTTGACAAATCATCAATAAATCTCTGCAATTCCCTGCCACCCTCAGTTATCTTGAGGTCATTGAGGTCGCTGTCAATTTCCTTTACAAGGCTATTAAGTCTTGAAAGAACCCACTTATCCATTGCGGAGAGGTTTTCCTTTTTAAGGCTATGTTCTGTCGGATTGAACTTATCAATTTCAGCATACAGTACATAGAACGCATATGTGTTCCACAAAGTACCCATAAACTTACGCTGTGATTCTGATACAGCAGTATCCGAGAACCTTGACGGCAGCCATGGCATTGAATTTGTATAGAAATACCACCTTACAGCATCTGCGCCCTGCTTATCAAGAACGCTCCACGGGTCAACAACGTTGCCCTTATGCTTTGACATTTTCTGTCCGTCCTTATCCTGAACAAGACCCAATACGATACAGTTAAGGAATGCAGGATCATCGAACAAGCAAGCAGCAATTGCGCTCAGAGTATAGAACCAACCACGTGTCTGGTCAACAGCTTCGCTGATATAGTTTGCAGGGAATCTCTTTTCAAACTCTTCCTTATTTTCAAAGGGATAATGCCACTGTGCAAACGGCATTGAGCCTGAATCGAACCAACAGTCAATAACTACCGGTTCCCTCTTCATAGTGCCGCCACATTCAGGGCACTTGAACGTAATCGGATCGAGGAACGGTTTATGAAGCTCAGTATTTACCGGTGCGCCTGTCAACTCGTGAAGCTCTTCACGGCTTCCCATAACGTGGATATGACCGCATTCTGAGCACATCCATACAGGCAATGGAGTTCCCCAATATCGTTCTCTTGAAATACCCCAATCTATTACATTTTCAAGGAAGTTGCCCATTCTGCCATCTCTGATTGATTCAGGCAACCAATTTATCTTTCTATTATTTTCAAGCAGTTTATCACGAACTGCTGTCATCCTTATGAACCAGCTTTCTCTTGCATAGTAGATAAGCGGAGTATCACATCTCCAGCAGAACGGATAGCTATGTTCAAATTCAAGTGTCCTAAACAGCTTACCGCTTGCTTTGAGTGTCTTTATAATTTCCTTATCTGCCTTTTTGCAGAACATACCGTCCCACGGTGTTCCGCCTGTCAAGCAACCCTTGCTGTCAACGAGCTGTACGAACGGCAAATCCCATTTTCTGCCAACTCTACCGTCATCTTCACCGAATGCAGGGGCGATATGAACGATACCTGAACCGTCTGTCAATGTTACATAATCATCCGATACGATTCTAAAACCTTTCTTGCCCTTATGATTTACCGGGAAGTCAAACAACGGTTCATATTCTATATTTTCAAGTTCTTTGCCCTTGAATTTTTCAATTATAACAGCATTTTCGCCAAGAACCTTTTCAACGAGTGCTTCAGCCATAATAAGCTTTTCGCCCTCAAATTCTACCTTAACATAATCTTCATCAGCATTTACGCAAAGCGCAACGTTTGACGGAAGCGTCCAAGGCGTAGTAGTCCATGCAAGGAATGATGCATCGCCATTTACCATTGGGAATTTAGCAAATACAGATGTTTCCTTAACATTCTTATAACCCTGTGCTACTTCGTGTGATGAAAGCGCCGTTCCGCATCTCGGACAATAAGGTACTATCTTATGACCTTTATAGAGTAATCCCTTTTCATAAATCTTTTTAAGTGCCCACCATTCTGACTCGATATAGTTATCATCGTATGTAACGTACGGATTTTCCATATCTGCCCAATAGCCTACACGGTCGCTCATGCGTTCCCACTCGCTCTTATATTTCCATACGGATTCTTTGCATTTCTTGATAAAATCTTCAACGCCGTATGCTTCGATCTGTTCTTTGCCATCAAGACCAAGCATCTTTTCAACTTCAAGCTCAACCGGCAAACCATGTGTATCCCAGCCTGCTTTTCTCAATACATCGTAACCCTTCATTGTTCGGTAGCGAGGTATAATATCCTTCATAGTTCTTGTGAGGATATGTCCGATATGCGGCTTTCCGTTAGCCGTTGGTGGGCCATCGAAGAATGTGAAAGGTTCTTTGCCCTTTCTCCATTCCATGCTCTTTTCAAAAATCTTGTTTTCTTTCCAGAAAGCTAAAACTTCCTGCTCTCTTGATACGAAATCAAGTGTCGTACTAACTTTCTTGTACATAGCATTTCCTTTCCTGTTCTATCTATAATATCAAATAAAAATAACGCAATCATCATACAGGACGAAATGCGTTTTCCGTGGTACCACCTGAATTGTAATAATCATAATAAACATTATAACTTTACCGCTCATTTTCCTTTAACGCAGGAATACGTACAACATTACAACTAATAAAATATGTTTTATAGCTTCACATCATCGCTCACAGGTGATATTCATTTTCCCGAACTGTACCGCACTCACACCAACTGCGGCTCGCTTAACCTCTTGGGAAACTACTTGTCCCGCTCATCGCTTTACTATCAATATCTTTTTGTATTATAACATATAATTCCAACTATTGCAAACATTTTATTTGTCGTAAAATAAAAAGAGTTGAAAAAAATCCAACTCTCAAGCTTTAATTATTGTTTCTTCCTCTTAAACAATATGCCAATACATTCGGGGCCGCAATGCGTTGCAACCGTACAACCTGCGTGTGTTTCAAGCACCTCATCAAACTGTGCAAGCTCGTTTACAGTCTGCTTTACAAGTTCAGGAATATTGCTTCCTTCAAGGCAAGTATGTGTAATAAAAATCCTGCTATAATCTATATCGTCTCTATCTTTAAGCTTATCCGTAACATATTTCTTTACACAGCTTGCATATTTTCCGATATATTTTTTGCCTACTATCATTCTTCCGTCAACAACGTTTATATTCGGTTTAAGCGACAATGCCTTTGCGCCAAGTGCGGCAACAGATGAACATCTCCCGCCCATTTTAAGATAATCGAGCGTATCAATAACAAAGCTTGCTTCAACGAGCGGAGTTGTTTCGTCAAGCACACGCTTAATCTCGGCAGGGTCAACCCCGTTCTGCGCCATTATTGCGCCGTCAAGAACAATATGTCCGCTGCCTGTTGAAAGGTTCATGGAATCAACAATATAAACATGCTCAAACTTTTTTGCTGCAAGGCACGCATTCTGATAGCATGACGAAAATTCATGGCTAATATTTATATGAACTATTGCATCATAACCTTCTGCAAGTATTTTTTCAAAGAACTGTTCATATGTATACTGATTAACAGCCGAAGTCTTGCTTATTTCTCCGCCATTTGATACATGATTGAATATATCTATTGGTTCCAAATCGACACCGTCTGAATATACAACCCCGCCGAGCGTTACATTAAGCGGCAATATCGTTATATTATATTTTTCAACAAGTTCCGGCGAAAGATCGCAAGTGCTATCAGCAGTAATCTTTGTTTTCATATACGCATCTCCAATATATTTTTTCAATTTATTTTAACAAATTGAACGATATTTTGCAATATCTATCCGACAATATATTACATTAACAAAATTAACTGAAAATAAATTTAGCGAACTTTTCGCACAAATCGAAAAATCCGCATAATTTCTAATTTTTTCAATTATTCTTTATAGCCATTCGGGTTATTTTTCTGGAAATTCCACGAATCCCTGCACATATCCTCTATATCGTGCTTTGCATACCAATTAAGCACCTTATTTGCCTTTGACGGGTCGCCATAGTATTCGTCAATATCGCCCGGTCGCCTTTCAACAATCTTATAAGGAATATCAATATTATTGACTTTCATAAAAGCGTTCACGAGCTGCAAAACGCTTGTTCCCTTACCTGTTCCGAGATTGAACGCTTCGCTACCTACAAAATCTTTTCCGTATTCAAGCGCTGCGATATGCCCCCTTGCAAGGTCTGAAACGTGGATATAATCACGCACACCTGTTCCGTCAACAGTATTATAATCGTTTCCGAACACCCTCAAATACGGAAGTGTTCCTACTGCAACTTTTGTAATATAGGGCATAAGGTTATTCGGAATACCCGACTGATCTTCGCCAATCATACCCGATGCATCTGCGCCGATAGGATTGAAATATCTAAGCAAAATTACCGACCAATCGCCTCGTGCAGTTGCTTCGTCACGCAAAATCTGTTCTATCATATATTTTGTCCAGCCATATGGGTTTGAACAATATCTTCTTGCATCTTCAGGAATAGGTGAAAAATCAGGAACTCCATATACAGTAGCAGATGAACTGAATACTATTCTTTTTACATTATGCTTTTCCATTGCATAGCATAACGAAATAGTTGCATCAATATTTGTTTCATAATAAAGCAACGGTTTTACGGAAGATTCGCCAACAGCTTTAAGCCCTGCAAAATGCACAACGCTGTCAATATCGTTTTCTTCAAAAACCTTATCAAGCTTTTCGCCATCTCTTATATCTATTTGATAGAATTTTATATCCTTGCCTGTGAGTATCTCAAGCCTTTTTACCGCTTCATAGCTTGAATTTATAAGGCTATCTGCAATAACAACATCATAGCCTTCCCTGAGAAGTTCGAGCGCTGTATGTGAACCTATATATCCTGCACCGCCTGTTAATAATACTGACATAAAACAATTCTCCTTTCAATGTTTGTCGGAAAGTTAATCAATTAGAAATTAGAAATTTTTGTTTTGATTGTATTTAAATATGCTAATTACAACACTATTCAAATTATTTTTCCGTATGAAAAATTTCCTGAATTTCTCATTTCTTATTTCGCTTGTTCCGCTCCCCTTAACTATTATTTCTCGTAAACCGACCTTTTAAGAACGCCAACATACGGAAGATTTCTATACATCTGCGCATAATCAAGGCCGTAGCCAACAACAAATTCGTTTTCGATAGTAAATCCGCAATAATCGGGTTTGATATCAACACCTTCTCTTCTGCCTTCGGGTTTATCGAGCAAGCATACGATTTTAAGCGACTTGGGATTTCTCGTCATAAGAATCTTTTTAAGCTCGCTCAAAGTATAGCCTGAATCAATTATATCCTCTGCTATTATAACGTTTCTGCCCTCAATATTGCAATCCAAATCTTTCTTTATCTCAACTAAGCCCGAGGTCGAAGCGTTATTGCCATAGCTTGAAACCGTCATAAATTCAAGGTTTGCCCTCAAATCCATATTCCTTGCAAGGTCTGCAAAAAACATAACTGAGCCTCTGAGAATACAGATAAGCACTATCGGCTCATCATCTTTATAATCCTCTGTTATCTGTTTTCCAAGCTCTCTTACACGTTCTTTAAGCTCCTGCTCGCTATGGAGTATTCTTTCAACATCTTCTTCCATTCTCTTCATTTTACATACCTCGCAAATTCTATTTTCAATATTCTTTTTGTGTTTGAATCCACCCTTACAAGCTGTGAAATACAGAATCTCGGAATATACAGCACGTTGTTTTCCGAGCATATCATAAGCATATTTCTCTGCGTTTGCGGAATTTTCTTATCAATAAACCAATCCTTTAATTTTTTTGCGCCCGGAGCGCCAACAGGATAAAATCTATCTCCGTTCCTTCTCCTGCGTACCTTTATTTCGCCCTTAACCTTATCATAATCTATATATGCGCAATTATCGCCTTTTTTATATTCATCTACCAAGAACGCTCTAACTTCCATATCAGCAATTTTAGTTATGCCATTTATAACGAGCGTTGCTTCTTCATCGGCTAAAATTTCTTTATCATTTGTGAACGCTATTATATCATAGCTTACATATGCGCTTATATGCTTTATATTTATTCTTGTGCCTGTTTTTGCACCCAAAAGCTTTATAAGCATATCAATATGTTTCTTTTCAATATCAGTAAAAACTCCGTTTTCCCTAAGTGCCGCACGAAGCGCCCTTGAAAGCACCGGCTTTTCACCTTTTAACAAAATACTCCTTGAATAGCCTGTTTCAACCCTTGCGTTTTCTAAAAGCTCCAACGCTTTCCTTTCGATATAATCTTCATCATCTAAAAGCAATCGTGCATTTTCGCATAGGCAATCTATTATTCTCGGATTTATATTTTCCTCAATATACGGAATCAGTTCGAGGCGAAGTTTATTTCGCCTTGCGTCAAGTTCAAGGTTTGTTTCATCTGTGCAGTATTCGATGTTATTCTTTTCAAGATATTTTTCTATATCGTTTCGACTTACATCAAGAAATGGTCTTATAATGTTGCCACGAACATATTTCATTCCAACAAGCCCCGAAAGTCCGCTACCCCTGAACATATGCAGCAATATGCTTTCCGCCTGGTCGTTTTTATGGTGCGCAACTGCAATACTCTTTGCCCCGAATTTTTCCCTGACGCTTTCGAGAAATTCGTATCTTATATTTCTTGCAGCCTGCTCAATAGTCTGCGATTTTCTTTTAGCCTCTAACGGAATATCTGCATAACCTATTTCGAGCGGAACACATAACTTTTCACACAGCGCAATGACATATTTTTCATCACGCTTTGCGCTTTCGCCCCTTATTCCATGATTTAAGTGTGCAGCGCACAGTTCAAACCCCATTTCACCGGAAAGGGAATTAAGCGCATATAATAGAGCAACAGAGTCAGCGCCTCCACTGACCCCGACAAGGACTTTATCACCCTTATCAATAAGCTCATGCGTTTGTATTGTCTTTTTAACCCTTTCCAGCATTTTTATATTTCCTTAATTATATTTTACTTCGTTCCGAAAAGTCTATCGCCTGCATCGCCAAGTCCGGGTACGATATAGCCATGTTCATTGAGGCAAGTATCTATTGATGCAACGAAAACATCTACATCAGGATGAGCTTCCTGTACAGTCTTTATTCCTTCAGGTGCAGAAATAAGGCAAACGAGCTTTATGTTCTTGCAGCCTGCTTCTTTAAGAACGTTTATTCCCTCAACTGCGCTTCCGCCTGTTGCGAGCATAGGATCAACAATTATAGCATCCCTTTCCTGAATATCAGCAGGGAGCTTTTTATAATAAGCAACGGGTTTGAGTGTCTTTTCGTCCCTAAAAATTCCGATATGTCCTACCTTTGCAGTGGGAATTAGGCTCATCATACCATCGACCATACCAAGGCCTGCACGAAGAATAGGTACTATTGCGAGTTTCTTGCCTGCTAAAACCTTTGTCTTTGCGGGAGCAATAGGTGTTTCAACGATAACTTCTTTAAGCGGCAAATCCCTTGTTACTTCATATGCGAGCAAAGTTGCAATTTCCTGAACGAGTTCACGAAACTCCTTTGTACCCGTGTTCTTATCCCTAAGAATGCTGAGCTTGTGCTGAACAAGCGGATGATCCAAAACTGTAAGTGACATAATCTTAAATCTCCTTTATAAATTTTATTTGTTTTCGTAATTTGTTATCATATCAATTCTCTTCTGGTGACGACCGCCTGTAAATTCAGTTTCAAGCCACACCCTTGTAATTTCCTTTGCAGTTTCAATGCCTATGATTCTTCCGCCCATTGCAAGGACATTTGTATTGTTATGCTCCCTTGTGAGCTTTGCCGAAAGAACATCTCCGCAGAGCGCACAGCGTATTCCCTTAACCTTGTTTGCGCAGATACTCATTCCGATACCCGTACCGCACACGAGAATTCCTCTATCAAATTCTCCGTTTGCAACCTTTTCGCAAAGTGGGAAAGCATAGTCAGGATAATTTACGCTGTCTGTTGAATAACAGCCCATATCCTCAACTTCATGACCCAGAGTCTTAATATATTCCCTTATCTCTTCCTTGTGCGCAAATCCGCCATGATCGCTTGCAATTGCAATTTTCATAATGTTCCTCCATTTATATCGTTTTGAACCCTGCTGCCCTTAAAAGCCTGTTCATATACGCAAGCCCTTCGCCTGTTTCATCGACCGCCTCGCACAGAATAAGGTCAACGCTCGTGCTATACTGTCTGAGTTTCGCAAACAAAGAATGTAAAAGCGTCATCGGTTCGTTTCTATCGCCTATTATATCATAATTTTTTGCCATATAAAAGTGTTCTGTTTGTTTTGTTGCAAGAATTATGCACTTTTTATTTTCTTTTATCGTTTTTTCGTATTCTTTGTTTATAGCCTCAGCCTGTCTTTCTATATCACCCAAAGCTACGATAACTTCGCAATCAGGCGAATAATGTTTATGCAGCATTCCCGGAGATTCAGCTTTTTCTCCGTCTTTTAACGGATTTAAAACAGCTTTTGCGACCGAAACATTTTTAATTTCTTCTTCAAGCATTTCTTTTGTAATCGCACCGGGTCTTAAAACAGTAACGCTATCATCATCATTTATTTTAATTACCGTTGATTCTACGCCAACACGACATTCTCCGCCGTCAAGAATAAGCTCTATCTTGCCCTGCATATCGTCATAAACGTGCTTTGCATTTGTGGGACTTGGTTTGCCCGAAGTATTTGCGCTGGGCGCAGCAATCGGTACGCCTGCAAGTGAAATAAGCTTCCTCGCAGTTTCATTTTCAGGCATTCTTATAGCAACAGTATCAAGCGATGCGCTTACTATATCGGGAACTATGCTTGACTTTTTATAAATTATCGTCAGCGGTCCCGGAAAAAACCTGTCCATAAGCTTTTTTGCAACATCAGGAACGCCTGTCCACAACTTTTCAGCATCGCCTTTATCGGCGATATGGAGTATAAGCGGATTATCTGACGGTCTGCCCTTTGCCTTGAATATCTTGCTTACAGCAGCCGCATCAAGCCCGTTTGCGCCAAGCCCATAAACAGTTTCTGTTGGGAATGCGACAATCTCTCCATTTTTTATAAGCTCTGCTCCACGCTCTACTGAACCCGGAGCTAAAGCATCAAGTATTTTCGTTATCATAACAGCCTTTCACTATTTTATGCTTATTCTTATGCTTCTTCACCGCTTAACTGCGCAGTTCTTTCAGCAACTATGAGCGCATCAATTATTTCGTCCATATCGCCGTCAAGGAACGCTTCAAGCTTATACAGCGTTATGCCTATTCTATGGTCTGTAACTCGGCTCTGTGGGAAGTTATAAGTCCTAATTCGCTCTGAACGGTCGCCCGAACCTACAAGGCTCTTTCTTGCGCTTGCTTCCTTTGCGTTTTTCTCGTTTTCATACATTTCAAAAAGCCTTGATTTTAGAACTCGCATTGCCTTATCCTTATTTTTGAACTGGCTTCTCTCGTCCTGACACTGAACAACAAGCCCTGTCGGTATATGCGTAATTCTAATAGCAGATGAAGTCTTATTTACGTGCTGACCGCCTGCGCCGCCGCTTCTATATGTATCTATCTGCAAGTCGTTAGGATTGATTTCTATTTCAACATCTTCTGCTTCGGGCATAACTGCAACGGTTGCAGCGGATGTATGTATTCTGCCCTGCGATTCAGTTTCGGGAACTCTCTGCACCCTATGAACTCCGCTTTCAAACTTCATTCTACTGTATGCACCTTTTCCCGTAAGGCTCAAAACCACTTCCTTAACTCCGCCCATTTCCGTCATATTCTCTGACAAAAACTCAGTTTTATAGCCATGACGCTCTGCATAACGCTGATACATTCTGAGCAAATCTGCGCCGAATAATGCAGCCTCATCGCCGCCTGTACCTGCCCTTATTTCAATAATAACGTTCTTATCATCGTTAGGGTCTTTGGGTAGCAACATAATTTTCAAATCGCTTTCAAGCTTTTCGCTCTTCTGTTCAAGCTCTGTCAATTCCTCATGAATAAGCTCCCTCATATCCTGCTCGGATACTGTTATCATATCTTTAAGCTCCGAAATAGAGTTCGTGCATTTGATATACTCATCATATACAGTAACTATTTCTTCAAGCTGTGCGTGCTCCTTTACAAGCTCTTTCCACCTTGCCTGATCGCTCATTGCATCGGGCTTTGAAAGCTCCTGCGTCAATTCTTCATATCTCGATTTTAAAATCTTTAATTTATTAAGCATTTATATAAATTCCCTTCGGACAAATTCTATATTTTTCTAAGACCTACTCTTTTATTGGATCGTTTAATCAATGCAACCACTCTGTCCGTACCTGTTAAATCCTTTATAACATACGCACGTTTGCCGAGCATATTTACAACAGCCTGCGCCTGTCCTATTCCTACTTCGAGCAACATTGCACCGCCTTGTGTTAAATGTTCATAATAATCTGCGGCGATTCGCCTATAAAAGTCAAGTCCATCTTTACCTCCGTCAAGCGCAAGCATAGGTTCATGCTTAACCTCTCTTTGTAGCATTTCTATATCGCCTGTCGGTATATACGGAGGATTAGAAACTATAAGGTCGTACTTATCCCATATATTTTCAAAAAGGTCGCTCTTTACAGCAGTGACCTCTGCACCGAGCCTTTTTGCGTTTTCACAAGTAAGCTCTACGCATTTATCGCTTATATCGCAACAAGTAGTATTAAGCGATGCAAGCAGATTAAGGCTAATTCCTATACAGCCTGTTCCGCAACAAAGGTCAAGCGCTGTCATATACTCATTTCGCCTCGCAAGGTCTATTGCCGCTTCAACGAGCGTTTCAGTATCCTGACGAGGAATGAGCGCATTAGGGCTTACCCTGAATCCAAATCCCATAAAATCCCATGTTCCTATAATATACTGAATAGGCATACCCGATTCACGCTTTGAAACGTGGTTAAGTACTTCCTGCCAATATTTTTCGGGGAACTCATCATTTAGTCGCAATAGCAGTTCAGATATTGAGCATTTCATAACAAACGAAATAATAATTCGTGCCTGCTGATTAGCCTCTTCTAAAGCTGCCGGGCGTATTCTTTCTTCAACGATTTTTACGGCTTCATAGATTTTCATATAAAATTACCCCCCTTGGTGATTTTATGGAATTTTTATAGTATTTATTTAATTATACAGTTTTTCCGACATATGTGAAACAGTTTTTGAATATTTTTTTAATATTTTTTTCCGCATTAACAGCATCGAGTCTATTTTTGAATATTCCATACACGCATGAACCCGAACCTGTCATACAAGAACTCAATGCACCATATTCTAAAACTGCGTTCTTTATATCATTTATTACCGGAAGATACTCTATCGCCGCATCTTCAAGCGAGTTTTCAATTATTTTTGATATTCGTTCAACATCGCCTGAATTTACGACATCAAATATCGTTTCCCTATCAATTTTATCATCGTTACAGTTCACCCTATCAAAAAGATATTTTGTGCTGATACCTTCTTCGGGTTTAACGAGCAATATATCTGCATTTATCTTATTTAGCTTTACGAGCTTTTCGCCTATTCCGCCTGCGTATGCGCAACCGCCCATAAGCTGAAACGGAACGTCTGCTCCGCACAAAAGCGCTATTTCATAAATTTGCTTTTTATCAACAGTTCCATAGAGCACATCAAGCCCTTTTAAGACTGCCGAACAATCAGCCGATGCGCTTCCAAGCCCTGACTGTGACGGTATAGCGCATTTTATAAATATTTCTGCGCTGACCTTTATTCCTGAACTTTTTTCTGAAAACTCGGAATAAAGCATTACTGCCTTTTTTGAAATATTGTTTTCAGGAATCTCCACATCTGCGCTAACCCTTATTTTATCGCTTTTTTCTATCCTAACAATATCGTACAAGTCGATGGTGTGCATAATCGTTTCCAACTCATGATAACCATCTTCTCTTTCGCCAAGAACATGAAGCAGCAGATTTATTTTTGAATAAGCCTTAATTTCCATAATTTATTTTATCATATCGTTTATAGCCGATACAAGTGTAGAAATCATTTTATCCGAGTTTTCTTCGCTCTTTGAATTTACACCGATATAGAACTTGATTTTCGGTTCTGTGCCTGACGGCCTTGCGATAATCGTTGAACCATCTTCGAGCGTAAACCTTATCATATTCGATTTAGGAAAATCGTTCATTTTCTCAAAATCCTCTGTTTTAGCAACGCATTTTCCGCCGAGCGAATCAAGTCCGTTTTCCCTTAAATTCCTCATTATATCCGAAATCTTTTCAACGCCCTCTTTGCCCTCGAAAGTGTAGGAGATAGTTTTTTCCTTATAATATCCGTATTTATTATAAATTTCAAGGAGTGCATCGTAGAGTGTCATTCCCCTATCGAGGTAGTATGCGCCCGCCTCGCAAATCATCATTGCAGCAAAGACGGCATCTTTATCCCTTGAAAAACCGCCTGCAAGGTAGCCATGGCTTTCTTCAAAGCCGAATATGAACCTATTGCCGTATTCCTCAATTTTTTCCGATATAAACCTGAATCCTGTCGGAACGCTAATCAGTTTTACTCCGAACGACTCCGCAATAGCATCTGCGAGCGTTGTAGAAACTATTGACTTTACGACCATTCCATTTTGGGGAATATCCTTTTTTGACGAAAGAATATAATAAAGCAGTACTGCGCCTATCTGATTTCCTGTAAGCGTTCTAAATTCTCCGCTGTGCGTTTTAACGCAAACCCCAAGCCTATCGGAATCGGGGTCTGTGCCTATGAGAAGGTTTGCGCCGACCTTGTCTGCAAGAATTTTTGCCAAATTGAACGCTTCGGGGTTTTCAGGGTTAGGAACCGAAACTGTCGGGAAATTTCCATCGGGCAATTCCTGTTCTTTAACGGTATATACATTTTTGAACCCTGAACGCTTCAATATCTCACATACAGGAACGAACCCTGAGCCATGCAGCGGAGTATAGACTATTTTAAGCTCACCGCCATGCTTTTCGATCATATCTCTATTTATCAGCAGGCTTTGAGTTGCCTTATAATATTCCTCATCAATTTCCTTGCCGATATATTGGAGCAAACCGCACTCAACAGCCTTTTCTTCGCCCATTTCTTCAACATCAAACGGATTTATTTTTTCGATATAACCTGTAACGAGCTTTGCAACATCGGGCGTTATTTGACCACCGTCTTTACCGTAAACCTTATATCCGTTATATTCAGGCGGATTATGGCTTGCAGTTATAACTATGCCTGCTATGCAGCCAAGATGCCTTATAGTAAACGAAAGCTGTGGTACTGAGTGGAGCGTACTATAAAGATATGCTTTTATTCCGTTTTGAGCGAGCACAAGCGCAGTCCTTTTTGCAAATTCCTTTGACATATTTCTTGAATCATATGCAATAGCAACACCCTTTTCATAATCGGGAAGCGTTTTGAGATATTCAGCTACACCCTTTGTTGCCTGTCCTACGACATATATATTCATTCTGTTTGTGCCAAGACCGATTTTGCCTCGAAGTCCTGCCGTACCAAATTCAAGGCTTTTATAAAACCTATCTTCTATCTGTTTAGGGTCGATGTTTTTAAGCTCTGCATCGCCTGTTTTTTCAAACCACAATTTGTAAATATCCATATATTCCATAATTTTAATCTCCCATACTTTAAAAATAACCACCAAAGGATACGCCTTATACATTATCCGCTGATGGTTTTGATTTAAGCTGATTTATTGTTTTGATTTTTCGAGTATCTTCGAGTCAGGATACATTTTAGTCAGCACAAATTCAACAAGCCTTGCGGGGAACAATCGTTTAAGGAAAACAAGTATTTTATAGCTTACGCCTACCGTTTTCCTAACGGGCGGATTTTTCTTTTTTATAACAGAAAGGATTACTTTTGAAACATTTATCGGGTCAACGCCTGTCTGTTCGTCGTGTTCCATCTGTTTAATAGCCCTTGTCATTCTCTCCCCATACGCTGTATTCTTTGCGTTTTGTGAATATATCCTTGCGCCTGTGAACCCTGTTTTTGTATCGCCGGGCTCAATAGTACAAGCCTTTACGCCGAACGGTTTTATCTCTATTCTTAAACATTCGGTAAGCGTATCGACAGCGCACTTTGACGAACTATAAAGCGATTGGAACGGTATCGGGAAAATTCCGCCAACCGAGCCTATGTTCACTATTAGTCCGTTGTGTTGTCTGCGCATTATAGGCGCTACGAAATTTATCATTCTTATAATTCCGAAATAGTTAGTATTAAACTGTTCAAATGCG
Source organism: uncultured Eubacteriales bacterium (assembly GCA_902797145.1). Lineage (GTDB taxonomy): Bacteria > Bacillota > Clostridia > Christensenellales > CAG-138 > RUG14239. The sequence goes on from CADBRR010000020.1 coordinate 68,064, forward strand.
TCAGATGATGTACAATCTTCAATAGCGCCTGCAATACCTGTTCCTGCGCAATTTATGAGAACATCAATCCTATTCTCCATCAAAAGCACTTCATCAACACCATTTTTTACGGATTCATCGTCCGTTACGTCAAGCTTTATCATATGGACAAAGCCGTTACCTATCTTCTCGTGTCCGCCGCCCTTGCGTGAAGTTCCGTACACCCTGAACCCATTTTCTGCAAGCAGCTTTGCAGTCGCCTTGCCAATTCCGCTCGATGCGCCGGTTATAAGAACTACATTTCCGTATGGATTTTTCATATTACTGTACCAACTATTCTGAATATTATTCCCGAAACAAGCCCAATTATGCTTATAACAAGCTGTGCTGTCCTCTTATTCCCCTTTGACATATCTATACCTATCATTAATAGCCCAATGCCCGAAAGCACAAACGACAAGCTCGGTATAAACGGGGAAGCGATAATTCCGAGTATCCCCAGTATAAATTCCGCAATTTTCATAAATCACCTGATTATTTTTCCGTATTTTTATCTTTATTCTTTTCTTCAAATTCCTTATCAAGGATTTTATTCATTTTTTGTCTGCTATTGTAAGCTATCGTTGTCGTTACAATTATAAGCAATACTGCACAGCCTATTGCGCCATACCATGCTACATCAATTAAAACCGACTTGAAGCCCATAAAAAATGCAGTATTTACGATTAAAAGCAATACAGCGACAACTATAAGCCCTATACGCATAACGAGCCTATATTTTTTCTTGCCCTCTTCGTCATACTTGAACGCATCGTTTTCAAACAGTTTTCCACCGCCAATAACTGCGCAATATATAAGGTACAAAGCAATTATCGTAGATAAAATATTAAATGCTTCGGATTGAAAATTCTGCATAATGCCTCCGTAAAAAGCGTTTAACGCTTATATTTTCTTGAGCTTTGCTCCCTCTCTTGTATCCTCTACTGCAAAGCCCATAGCTTTGAGCTGTTCTCTTATTTCATCAGCCCTTGCGTAATTCTTTGCCTTTTTAGCTTCCGTTCTCTCGTTGAGAAGATTTATTGCTTCTTCCGGGAACTCGTCTGCCTTATCCTTAATGAGTATACCGAATACATCAGCAAATTCCATAAACAATTTCTTTGCTTCGTCAATAGCCTTTTTGCCACGCTTTTCGCTTACAAAAGCGTTAGTAGTTCTTGCAAATTCAAAGAATACACCGAGCGCACCTGCTGTATTAAGGTCATCGTCCATATTTTCTTTAAAAGCGTTCCTAAACTCATCAAGCTTTGCGATGAACGCATTATCTTCTGCTGTTTCTTCGCCTACCTGTGCGCTGAACAATCTTTCCTTTGCAGTTTTAAGCCTTTCATATCCTGCCTTTGCCTGTTCCATAAGCTCCGGATTAAAATCAACCGGGTTTCTATAATGTGCATTGAGCATAAACAATCTTACAACTTCAAGGTCGTACTGCTCAGAAATTCCCCTTACCGTTTTGAAATTGCCTGCGCTCTTTGACATTTTTTCACCGTCGATATTGATAAATCCGTTATGCATCCAATATCTTGCAAAGGGCTTACCTGTTGCAGCTTCGCTCTGAGCTATCTCGTTTTCATGATGCGGGAATACAAGGTCTTTTCCGCCTGCGTGAATATCAAATGTTTCGCCCAATATCTTCATACTCATTGCCGAGCATTCTATATGCCAACCGGGTCTGCCCTTGCCCCACGGTGAATCCCAGCTCGGTTCACCGGGTTTTTCGCCTTTCCACAATGCGAAATCGAGCGGATCCCTTTTTAGCTCTGTCGGGCTTATTCTTGCGCCGCTTTCAAGAGATTCTATTGACTGACCTGAAAGCTTTCCATAAGGCGCATAACTTCTAACCGAGAAATATACATCGCCATTTTCAGCAGGATAAGCATAACCCTTTTCAACAAGCGTCTTTACAAGCTCGATAATTTCAGGAATATGCTCCGTAGCTCTCGGATTTACCGTTGCCCTCTTAACGCCAAGCGCATCAGCGTCTGTATAATATTCTTTTATATACTTTTCTGCAATATCCTTGACTGTTGTGTTTTCTTCGTGGGCACGCTTTATCATTTTATCGTCAATATCTGTAAAATTCTGTACAAATGTTACTTTATATCCTATATATTCAAGGTATCTTCTCATAGTATCAAAAACTATGAACGGTCTTGCGTTGCCAATATGGAAGAAGTTATAAACTGTCGGTCCGCAAACATACATTCTAATTTCACCCTCATGAAGCGGTATAAGTTCTTCCTTTTTTCTCGACATTGTATTATAAATCTGCATATTATTTACTCCTTACTTATCAACATTATAATTTATTTTAGGCACTAACTTTGCCTTTTCAAATGGGTACACTGTCACAAACACCCTACCCTCGATTCTATTGAGCGGTATCGGTCCAACATTTGATGAACGGCTGTCATGGCTTCCGCCCGGTCGCCTGTTATCACCCATAACGAAAACATGGTTTTCATCAAGCGTAACTTCCATATCCGCTGTCCTGAAATAATTATCTTTCCAGTAATCGCTCTCATCAAGAAGCTGACCGTCTATATATACCCTGCCATTTTCTATCTTAACAGTTTCGCCCGGAAGTCCAATTACTCGCTTTATGCACGAAACAGCATATCCGGGATAGTAACAAACAATTATATCGCCACGTGAGGGCTTTGAGAACATATAGCTAAAACGCTCAAGGAACATCCTCTCGTTATTATCAAGCGTTGTAGTCATGCTCGTTCCGTCAACCCTTACGGGCTCAATACAGTAATTCCTTATTGCAAACGCAAGTATAACGACTGCAACAAGGTAAATCAAAAAGTCGAGATTATCAATAATCATACTGTACTTTTTGTCCTTGTTCTGCTTTTCAGCAAGCTTTAAAAGCTCTTTTTTCTTTTTTTCAGTCATTTTTTATATCTCCGTTATTATTTTCCTTTATAATTTTCTTAGCTTTCTTGATAAAATCCTGTCTGTCGAGCATGATTATCCTATCACAGTTCAGGCATTTTATCTTTATATCAGCGCCAACCCTCGTTATAACAAACTCGTTCGTTCCGCAGGCGTGCTGTTTTTTCATAACAACCTTATCGTTAAGCTCAAAATCGTCAATCATAATTCACCTTTCATGATTCACATTTTACTTATCATTTAATTTTACTACATTTACCGCCTGTATGTCTATACCTTCTTGATTAAATTTTTGAGTAATTCGTTTATTGAGTTCACCCTGTATTGCCCATTGAGCAAGAGGCTGTACAGGAAGACACATTCTTAATACGGCAACTCCCGATGCAATTTTCTCTACACGAAGAATTTCAGGCTCACCCGTAACGAGTTCATTTTCCTTGCCGTATTCTATCGCAATATCCTTCATTATCTCAAGACAATGCGCAGTATCAGAATATGCAGAAACGGGAATTTCAACCATCGCAAGGAACGTATCCCTTGAATAATTGCGTATCTTTGCGATTTTTCCGTTGGGTATGCTCGTTATATCGCCTTGGAAACTCTGAACATAAGTCGTTCTAAGCGTTATATCGGTAACAGTACCCTCTGTCACGCCTGACGAATCAAAAAGCTGTACATAATCGCCTACCGCTATCTGGTTTTCAAAAAGCATAGTAAATCCGACCGCTATGTCGCTAATAAGGCTCTGTGCGCCAATGCCGAGCGCAATACCGCCTATTCCTGCGGCTGCAAGCATACTGTTCATTGCATTTGCAAAACCAAGCTCGCCAATAATTATAGCAGCAGCTATAAACCATATAACGTATTTTAGTATGCTTATTGATATTGTTTCAATAGTCTTTATCTTGTTTGCCTTTATCGCATCATCGTTGTGTACTTTTTTGGCAACAACAACCCTGATTATTTTTGAAACTACCTTTACAAGTATTGCTGCAGCTATAATCGTGATTATAATGTTAAATACCTGCACAAGAAATTCAAGATGATTTTCCTTAATAAAATTATATATAAAATCCATAAAACCGCCTCCTGCCAAAGAATTTATTATAGTATATCATATTTAATGTGAAAAAGAAATAAAAAATAGTTGACCTTAAAAATTTTATGGTATAAAATGAATATATGTATGAAAAATACTTTAAGGGAGGTAACACTTTGTATACTATTGTTAAAAAGCGTCCGCTTCATGATACGGTAACGCTCATGGAAATCGAAGCTCCACTCGTAGCTCGTAAAGCAAGACCCGGTCAGTTCATTATCCTCCGTGTTGATGAGAACGGTGAACGTATACCGCTCACAATCGCAGGATATGATCGTGAAAAGGGAACAGTAACTATTATTTTCCAGAAGGTTGGCTTCACAACAAAGAAGCTCGACTTACTCAACGAAGGCGATGCACTTCAGGATTTCGTAGGACCTCTTGGAACAGCTTCGGAATTTGAAGGCATGAAGAGAGTCGCTGTAATCGGCGGTGGTCTCGGTGTTGCTATCGCATATCCGCAGGCAAAGGCTCTTCACGAAATGGGTGCAGAAGTTGACGTAATCGTTGGTTTCAGGAACACAGGACTTATGATCCTCATGGACGAACTTAAAGCTGCTTGTACAAACCTTTATGTAATGACAGATGACGGTTCAAACGGTCATAAGGGTTTTGTAACAACTGCTCTTGAAGAACAGCTCAAAGCAGGCGTTAAGTATGATACAGTTATCGCTATCGGTCCTCTCGTAATGATGCGTGCAGTATGTAACCTCACAAAGGAATACGGCATTAAGACAATCATTTCAATGAACCCGATAATGATAGACGGTACAGGTATGTGTGGCGGCTGCCGTCTCACAGTTAATGGTGAAACAAAGTTCGCTTGCGTTGACGGTCCTGATTTCGATGGTCACCAGGTAGATTTTGACGAAGCTATCGCAAGAAGCCGTATGTATAAGAAAGAAGAAGCAGAAAGCAATGAGCATTTCTGTAATTTGACAGGAGGTATCCGCAATGCCTAATATGAGTCTTAAAAAGAATCCCTCAAGGGAACAGGATCCGAACGTTCGTAATAAGAACTTCCTCGAAGTAAGCCAGGGCTATGATGAAGCTCTTGCAAGAGATGAAGCTGAACGTTGTCTTAATTGTAAAAACCCCAAGTGTATGGAAGGCTGCCCTGTAAACGTACATATCCCCGAATTTATTTCAAAGATAAAGGAAGGCAATTATCAGGAAGCATATTCAATCATCAAGGGAACAAGCTCATTGCCCGCAATCTGTGGCCGTGTATGTCCGCAGGAAAAGCAGTGTGAATCAAAGTGCGTAAGAGGTATCAAGGGCGAACCCGTTGGTATCGGCAGACTCGAAAGATTCGTTGCAGATTATGCGTTTGATCATCCCACAGAAGTTGAAGCTCCCAAGTCAAACGGCAAGCGTGTTGCTATCGTAGGTAGCGGTCCTTCAGGCTTGACTTGCGCAGGCGACCTCGCAAAGAAGGGTTATGAAGTAACTATATTTGAAGCACTCCACACACCCGGTGGCGTTCTCGTTTACGGTATCCCCGAATTCAGACTTCCGAAGGATCTCGTTCGTGCAGAAATCAAGACAATCGAAAAGTTGGGCGTAAAGATCGTTACAAACGCAGTTATCGGTCGTTCAATCACAGTTCATGAACTTATGGAAGAAGAAGGATTCGATGCAGTATTCATCGGTTCAGGCGCAGGTCTGCCTAACTTCCAGAATATCCCCGGCGAAGGTCTCAACGGCGTATATTCAGCAAATGAATTCCTCACAAGAATCAATCTTATGAAGGCTTATAAGTTCCCGGAAACAGATACACCTATCCGTGTTGGTAACGCTGTTGCAGTTGTTGGCGGCGGTAACGTTGCTATGGACGCTGCTCGTTGCGCAAAGAGACTCGGTGCTGAAAACGTTTATATCATCTATCGTCGTGGCGAAGAAGAAATGCCTGCTCGTATTGAAGAAGTTCATCACGCTAAGGAAGAAGGCATCATCTTCAAGATGCTCACTAACCCCACAAAGGTTATCGGCGATGAAAACGGCTATGTAAAGGGTATCGAATGTGTTGAAATGGAACTCGGCGAACCCGATGCTTCAGGCAGACGCAGACCTACTCCCAAGGCTGGCAGCGAATTCACAATTGATGTTTCAACAGTTGTAATCGCTATCGGCAATAAGCCTAATCCCCTCATCAAGAAGACAACAGAAGGTCTTAAGACAAAGCCCTTCGGCGGTATCGAAATTGATGAAGAAACAGGCGCTACAAGCATTCCTGGCGTATATGCAGGCGGTGACGCTGTTACAGGCGCTGCTACTGTTATCCTCGCTATGGGCGCTGGTAAGAAAGCTGCTAAATCAATCGACGAATATTTGCAGAACAAATAATTTAATAGTTGTTTGATTACATAATTTTAACGCTGCTGCATCTCCTTTATAGGTCTTGCAGCAGCAATTTGATTATAGGAGCGTTTTTTATGATTAAAAGAAAAGAAGATATGCGTTTGCAGGTTCGTGAAAACCTGCGTGGCGGTAATGGCATAGTTAAAAATTACCACATTTTTGAACAAAACGAAACAGGCGATAGGTTTGAACTGTTCACTAAGTTCGTATTTGAACCCGGTGTCGGTATAGGCTACCATGAACATATTGAAAATTGCGAAGCATATTATGTGCTTGAAGGCGAGCTCACACTCGTTGAAAACGGTGTCGAAACTGTCCTCCGCCCCGGTGATGCTTCATTTGTTGCACATGGAAGCCATTCTATCGAAAATAGAACAGATAAAACAGCTACAATGCTTGCTGTTATTATAAAGGCTTAATTTTGTCCAATTTGATTATTTAAATTAGTCCGATTTATAACTCGGACTTTTTTTATTTTTTGTTTTATAGTATTTTCATGATTATATAGGGCATTTCGCTCATCAAATTTGCTATTGACTTTAAGAAATCGATTTTAACTTTGATTAATTTCAAAACGGGCTGCTTTTTATCAACTATTTTTTTAAAAATTGTTGACAATATTTGGAAAGTATTATATAATTTTACTAACCAATACGGAATAATTTAATGTCTATTAGTAATTAAACAAAATCCGTAGTAAATGTATGGTTGCAAATAACTTTGCGGAGGTGATATGTTGCGACAACAACGTGCATTTACATATCGTATAACTTATACGAATAAATAAGCCCGCTTTATGACTCTGTCGCCAAACTGAACTCATAAAGCGAGCAAGCGTTCATTTGAGGGGCTGTCGCACCCTTTTCAAATCGAACAATAATATTATACCCGATTTTTATCAAAAATGCAAGTATGAGGGTAAAAGTTTGGCACGCTTGCATAAATTAAAATCTAATTAAATGAAAGGAGTACTTTTATGAAAAAGTATTTAGCATTGATACTCGCTATCGTAATGATAGTAGCAGTATTCTCACAGACAGCAATGGCTGTAACGTATGCACCGCATAGCTGGTCAAGTTGGCCTACACAATCTACAAGCAATTACAAAAAATGGCCTACTATCGTAGTTAAGCGTTATATCAATGAAGCTTATGGCACAAGTTTTTCTTACACCAGCGGAACTTATACAATAAGTGTAAAGGCACGAGCTTTGATGCTTCAAAATGCATTAAATAACACCGGCAATTATACATTAACAGAAGATGGCATTGTGGGCTCTAATACTTGGTATGCCATGCAACATGAACTCTGCCTAAGTGCACACAATAATGCTCGTGATGCTTATAAAGTCTATCACATTGATAGTTCTAATTATTTCTTAGAAGATACGGTTGGCGTTGCAACTTCCTATTGTTGGGATAAAGTTAATAATAAATGGTGTCTTAATACATCATCAAATGCTTCAGTTGCAACATGGGAGCTTGTATCATATTGATTATTATTGAAGTAATAAATTAAGTTAAAGTTAGTTGCATCGGGGATAATTCCCCCGATGCAAAATTATCAATGAGGAGAAAAACAATGAAAAAATTTCTTATAATGTTACTTGCAGGAATAACGCTTTGTATGTCAGCTTGTCAGCAAACACCTGAAGAACCTGTCGTTATAAGCAAGAATGACGGTAAATTAAAGAGCATAATTTACGGAGAACCCGCACCGCTTGGCAAATATTCTGCTCCCGAAAAATGGGAAGAAACCATAGAAGATAATAACAGTATATTGACTGTTAAAATGAATGCTGATATATCAATTCCTGATGTAGAAGCATTTCCTGTATATAGAGTAACTCCGGAAGTTATAACAGATGAAAAAGCAAACGATTTTATAACCGCTTGTATAGGTGATGAAAAAATATATTCTGTAGATAATTACAGAACAAAACAGCTTATAATGGACGAAATACTTAAATTGCAGAATGATATAGATGATCCTAATTCATTATTTAATTATTTGATCGAATTAGAAAAAGACGAGCCGGATTTTGATGAAATTTATGAAGAATCAATAAAAGAAGTTCAAGAACAAATAGCGATGCGACAAAACGAATATAAAAATGCCCCCGATGAGGTTCAGATGACCGAAGCAGAGAGAAAATTTGTATTTAGGGAGGCAGCTTCACCTATCAGAGACGTATGGTATGAAATGTCAGGTGCAACGCATGATCTTGAAAAATATGTATTTGTTCAGCGTGATGAAGACATAAGAGGCGGATATGGACTTGGAATAAAACAAAAAATGATATATAATATGCGCTATAAAAAAAGGAACTTTCTCGGAGATTCAATTCTTAAGGTCGAGACATCACATAAACATAACCTAAGAGGAATGAAATACAGCTATGAAGAAGCAAAAGCACTTGCAGATGAATGTATTCATAATAAATTCGGATATAAAAATTATGATGTAAACTTTGTAGGTTCTGCATATCATTTGCCGGACGGATATACTGACGAGGAATGGTTACTTATGGGGAAACAGCGAATTGACCTTGATGAGGATTATATTTTTATATATACACCTCGGATAGCTGGCATACCGATTACTTATTATAATAATAAAAACTATAAAGTATTTTCCGGTAAAGAGGACGTTGCTCCGATAGTATGGAATCAGCACAATATACTTGTGTCAATAGATAATGACGGAATTTCAAGTGTATGTGTTCGTTCATCGCTTGATATAAATGAAGAACTTAACAGTAACGTTAAACTTCTGCCGTTTGATGAAATAAAGAAAATATTAAAAAAGCAAATATTTTTTAACGCAAATTATAATATAACTTATGAAACACTTGAAGGCGATAATCCATCGAAAATCGAACTTAATATAGATAACATACAGTTGGGTTATGTAAAATTAAGGGAGCAAGACGGACTGACAACCGAGGGTATGCTTATTCCAGTGTGGTGCTTCTTTGGTCTGCAAAGAAATATTTACGAAAAACAGGAAAATTCTCCATACTACCTATTGGATGAAAACAGTAGCGTAACATATCCGGGAGATGTTGCAATGCCGTTCCTCTGCATAAACGCAATTGACGGTTCAATTATTGATTTGAGCAAGGGTTATTAAAATATTTCTCCTATGGGGCGGTAGGTTTTGTTGGGGAACTTCCCTGCCGCCTCGAAATATATTAAATTAAATTTTTTTACTATTTATGTAACCATTTGCCTATTTGAATCGTTTATATTATAAGAGGATATGAAAGGAGAACTAAAAATGAAAAGATTTCTTATAATGTTACTTGCAGGAATAACGCTTTGTATGTCAGCTTGCCAGCCAACACCTGAAAATCCTGTTGTTATAAGCAAGAATGATGGTAAATTAGAGGAAAGCATATATGGAACTCCTGCACCGCTTGGCAAATATTCTGCGCCGGAAACATGGACAGAAGAAATGAACGGACCTGAAGAGTTAGTGAAAGTACGAATAAATGCAAATATTGCTGTTCCTGATGTTGAAGCATATCCGGTATATAGGGTAACTCCAAGCGTTATAGATGATGAAGCAGTAAATAATTTTATTGGTGCCTGCTTTGGAGATGAAAAACTTTATCATGTTATAAACTCCAGAACTAAAGATGTAATATTGAAAGAAATATTGAAAAAACAAAGTCAGTTTGATGATCCTGAATCTTTATTAAATAAGCAATTGCGTAGTGGTGAAGCAACGCAGGAAGATTATGACCATGAAAAGAAAAATGCAGATGCACAGATAGCAGAATTACAAAAAGAATATAATCAAGCTCCCGATGAACCTATAATGGAGGATTTTGACAGCACTAAATTTGTCCTTTTTACAACAAATGCAATGTCAGGCGATAACAAACTGCTTGAATTAAAGGGAAGCTCAAAAGATTTAACAAAACATATTTATATAGCAAAAGACCTCGATGCAAAGGGAAGTTTTGGCGAAGCAAGACGACAAAAAAAATATTATAAAGCAAGGAAAGGAAATACATTACTTTTCAATATTCGTTCTACTGATATATATAAAAGCGATGAAGATATAGATGAGTTAAATTTAAGTCGTAATGAGGCACTCAATGTTGCAAAAGATTTCATTACAAATAATTTAAAATATGAAAATTGGGGACTTGTAACATCTTGTCATGAGTATTATCTGCCTGCTGAGTATGATTTTGTTACATGGTATGCAGACTTGAAAAAAACAAACGAGGAAAGACCAAGACGATATGCCTTTGTATTCACGCAGAAGATTGATGATATACCGGTTCTTTTCTATACATATAGTGACCAAAATTATCATGATGTTGAACCATTCTGGGATCAGCAGGTACTATGTATAAGAGTAGATGATGATGGAGTATTTTCAGTTGATGAAATATCGTCACTAAAAACCACAGATAAGTTAAATGATAATGCAAAGCTTCTTTCGTTTGATAAAATACAGGATATATTCAGACAACAGATAAAATATAATTTAAATTATAATAAAGAACATAAAGAAGACGAGCAAGAGGGATGGGATGGTTCAGATGAACCCTATGAAATCGAAATAGGGATAAATGATATAAGGCTCGGATATATAAAGATACGAGAAAAGGATAATACATCGGGTACACAAGGAATATTAGTCCCTGTATGGATGTTCTATGGAAGACAAACAAATAAATATCATAGTCAATCGGATACATATTGGCAGCTTGATAAGGACAACAACAGAATAATACAAGAGGATTTTATGTGTCCATTCCTCTGCATAAACGCAATTGATGGTTCGATTATTGATTTGAGCAAGGGTTATTAAAATATTTCTCCTATGGGGCGGTAGGTGAGTTATTGGGGAGTTCCCTGCCGCCTCGAAATATAATAAATATTTTTTTATTTTCTATGTAACCATTTGCCTATTTGAATCGTTTATATTATAAGAGGATATGAAAGGAGAACTAAAAATGAAAAAGTTTTTGATAATGTTACTTGCAGG
>CADBRR010000021.1 GCA_902797145.1 uncultured Eubacteriales bacterium
ACGGAGTACCCGAAGAACAGATAAAGGCATGGCTTGGAGTATAAAAGAAAAATGGAATAAAATATGTAATTGAAAAAATCGGGCAGAAATAAATTTTGCCTGATTTTATTACAATTTATCCCTTGAAATTATTGCAGTGATATCGTATTATATATTATATGTTTATTTTTGCGAGGGAATTATGATATATATTGAAAATGAATGTCATGATCCGTATTTCAATGCGGCATTTGAAGAATATGTTTTTGACAAATACAGGCAAGGAACTATTCTGTTGTTATGGATAAATTCTCCTTGCGTTGTTTGCGGAAGAAATCAGAACATTTTTTCGGAAATTGATGTGCTTGAAGCAAAGCGCCGCAATATTGCTGTTATCAGGCGAGAGAGCGGTGGTGGCTGTGTTTATCACGATATGGGGAATATAAATTATACTTTTATTACCGATGCGTTTGATGAAAACAACAACAAAATAAGTTATCAGGATATGATAATGCCGGTTGTGAATGCTTTAAACAATATGGGAATAAAGGCGCATATGAACCGCACTTGTGATATAGCGATTGACAATATGAAAATTTCGGGCAGTGCGCAGTATTCTAAAAACGGGAGGCTGCTTCATCATGCAACGCTTTTATATGACACTTGCCTTGACAACATAAGGGAATTGACTCGTGGTCATAGGGACAATTATGAGGGCAAGGGCGTTAAGAGTGAACCATGGCAGGTTACGAACATTAAGGAGCATTTTAACAGTTCAATGACTGCTGAAGAATTTAAAAACAAGCTAAAAGAGATGTTAAATCCTGTTGAGGTCAAGACCTTACTTGCTGATGAACTTAACGAAGTCAAAAAGATTATGAATGAAAAATATCTCACGTGGGAATGGACTTATGGCAGGAATCCGTCGTTTAACTATAAAGATGAAGATATTTCGTTTATGTCGAAAAAAGGCATAATTTGCGATGTAGAGGTTGCTTGTGATGAATTGAGGTCAAAGCTTTTATTTCAAAAGCTCGACACAGATGTTATAGCTGATATTATAAAAGATTTTGACGACAAGAAATATTTAATTGAACATATTTTTTAAGGAGTTATTTATGAAAAAGAAAATTGCATTGCCCAAGTTATCAGATGAAATGAAGAGCGCAGTTCTTTGCGCATGGCTCAAACAAGAGGGCGAAGAATACAAAAAAGGCGAACCTATTTACGAGATAGAAACGGAAAAGGTTATAAGCCAGGTAGAAGCGGAAGAAGACGGAATTATGGTGCATCAGCTCGTTGAAGAGGGCGATGAAGTATCTGTTGGTGCAGAGCTTGCGGAAGTTGAATAATTATGGAGAGAAAACCATCATGGCTTAAAGTTCCGTATAACAGGGAAGCGTCCCTTGAAGTAGCGGAGCTTATGAAATCATTGGGGCTGAATACTGTTTGCAAGGAAGCAAATTGCCCTAATCTTGGCGAATGTTATAAGAAGCATACTGCAACGTTTATGATACTTGGAAGCGTTTGCACAAGAAATTGTAAATATTGTAATGTTACTTGCGGTCGCCCTGAAGCGGTGGACGAGAAAGAGCCTGAAAATATTGCAGAAGCCGTTAAAAAATTAAATCTTCGCCATGTCGTAATAACTCAGGTGGACAGAGATGATTTAAAAGACGGCGGCGCGGGGCATATGGCAAGAACCATTAAAACAATAAAGGAGAATTGCAAGGGTGTAACGGTAGAAGTTCTTATTTCAGATTATAAGGGAAATATTGATAATCTAAAAACTGTGCTTGATGCAAATCCTGATGTACTCAATCACAACATTGAGATGCCAAAGGAGCTTTATGGAGAAATCAAGCCGCAAGCAAATTATGATAATTCGATAATGATACTTCGTGAAAGCAAGCGATTGAGAGATGATATTCTCACTAAAACAGGTTTTATGCTCGGACTTGGCGAAACTGATGAGCAGATTTTTGCACTTATGGACGAACTAAGGGAAACCAACTGCGATATTTTGACTATTGGGCAGTATTTACAGCCGTCTGCAAATCACGCAAAGCTTTACAGATATGTAACGCCGGAGGAGTTTGAAAAATACAAGAACATAGCGCTCGAAAAGGGTTTTAAATTCGTTGTATCCACTCCGCTTGTAAGGAGTTCATACAGGGCGCACGAGGCGATGGAGGAAGCAAAAAAATGATATATATTGAAACAAATTCTACTGATGTGTTTTATAATTTTGCGGCTGAATATTATTTTGCTGCAATTAAGCCTATTGATGAAACGGTTTTCCTGTTCTGGAGAACTACTCCGTCACTTATCATAGGCAAGTATCAGAACACTCTTGAAGAAATTGATAACGATTACGCTATAAAGCATAATATAACTGTTGCTCGCAGAATGTCGGGCGGCGGTACTATGTATATTGATATGGGTGGCTGGCAGTTCACCTTCATTGAAAAGGATAAAAACGGAGAAATTCATTTTGCGGAGTATTTACAGCCCGTCATTGATGCGCTTAAAGAACTCAATATAAAGGCTGAGTTCAACGGCAGAAATGATTTGTTGATTGACGGCAGAAAGATTTCTGGAAATTCGCAGTACAAGCTCGGCGATAGGACTGTTCATCATGGTACGCTTTTGTTCGATAACGATATTGAACAAATGGTTCGTGCTACTACTGTTGATGAGTACAAAATTACTTCAAAAAGCATAAAGTCAGTTCGTGAAAGAGTTACGAGCATTCGTGAACACCTTGAACACGATATTGATGCCGATGAGTTCAAACGCCTTATGGTAGAACACATTATGGACGGAAAGAGTTATAAAACGTACACTATTTCTGATGAAGAAAAAGTTATTCTTGAAAAGATTGCCGACGAAAGGTTCAGACCGTGGGAGGTTGTTTACGGAAAAAATCCGAAGTTTGATATTACAAATAAAAAGCATTTCAAAGGCGGTACTGTCGAGGCTAAGCTCAATGTCAACAGGGGTATGATTACGGATTGCGCTTTGTATGGCGATTTCTTCGGTCTTGAAAGAGTAAATGAACTTCAAGAAGCACTCGTTGGCTGTCCGTATAGGAAAGATGATGTTATTGATGTTATCAAACAGCATGGGCTTGAAAATATGATTCATGATGTAAGCGCAGAAGAACTTGCAGAGCTTATCGTTGTATGATTATATGAGTGGGAAGTTATTTTCCCACTTTTTTAAAACCAAATTGTATACAAACTGATACAAAATGTTGACATATTTATTCCATTGCATTGACAATTAAATATGATAAAATAAAATCAACAAAAGAACAAGGGGGTAAATAAAATGAAACTCAAAAGTAAGAAATTTATCAGTATCCTGACAGCAGTTTTGCTTATGCTGACAATGTTCGCAGGCTGCAATAATTCTACTAATTAGACAGGTACTAACACATTCGCTTATAGCGATACAACAAATGAAGCACCTAAATCAACGACCGTTCGTGGTATCGTTAAAAGCATAAATGGACAGGAAATTACTCTTGAAGTATTTGACGGAAACGGAATGGAACTCAGAAATGGCATGAAAGGAAGAAACTCAATGACACCGCCCGAAATGCCAAACGGTGAAAACGGCAGTACAATGACACCGCCCGAAATGCCGAACGGCGAAAATGGCAACTCAATGACACCGCCTGAAATGCCAAACGGTGAAAACGGCAACGCAATGACACCGCCTGAAATGCCAAACGGTGAAAACAGCAACAACGATGACAATTCAAGTTCGGAAACAAAATCTCCGACACTTCCCAACAGTAGCGACGACAGCAGCACGAATAAGTCTGACGAGAAGAACGAAGACAAAAAGAGCGATGAAAAGAAGTCGAGCGAAAGCAAGAATGGCGGAAAGAATAGTGACGGAAATAACTCAAACGAAAGACCGTCAAAGCCCGATTCAGATAACAGCGGTAGTTCAACAACTGCGCCCGAAATGCCGAACGGCGAAAATGGCAGTACAATGACACCGCCCGAAATGCCAAATGGCGAAAATGGCAGTACAATGACACCGCCCGAAATGCCGAACGGCAACAGCTCAAACAGGGGAAACGGATTTCCTGGAATGAACGGTTCACGAGGCGGAATGATGCAGGGCAGGCATATGGACAATGAAATTCAGACAAAGGAAGCTAAACTCACGATAGGGGATGAAAGCGTTATAACAGGGGGAAGTTTTTCAGACATCAAGGAAAACACGATGCTTGAAATAACGTTTGATGAAAACGGAAAGATAACAGCAATAGCTATTAGCGAAGGCATGGGCAATAAAGATTCAGACCGCAAGGAGGGTATGAACCCTCCGGGCGGTG
This sequence comes from uncultured Eubacteriales bacterium, assembly GCA_902797145.1. Classification (GTDB taxonomy): domain Bacteria; phylum Bacillota; class Clostridia; order Christensenellales; family CAG-138; genus RUG14239. The sequence continues at coordinate 4,334 of CADBRR010000021.1, forward strand.
GAAGCTCATCAGCAAATGTTACATATACCTCCGTTAAAGAGTTTACAGAGGACACAACTCTTGACGGGGAAAGCGTATCATCAACAGGAACTGACGAAAACGCAATACTCGTTTCTGATAATGCAACGGTTCAGTTGAACAATGTTACTATTACAAGAAATTCATCCGATAGCACAGGCGGTGACAATTCAAGCTTTTATGGAGTTGGCGCAGCAGTTCTTACAAAAAGCGGCAAGCTTATTATAAAGAATGCTAACATTACTACAAACAGCGCTGGAGGAGCAGGAGTATTTGCATATTCCGACGGAGTAGTTTATATTGAAAACTCGACTATTGAAACGACTTCTAACACGTCAGGCGGTATCCATGCAGCAGGCGGCGGAACGCTTTACGCATGGGACAACACAGTTACAACGCATGGCGAATCATCAGCCGCAATTAGAAGCGATAGAGGCGGCGGAACGATGGTTGTTGACGGTGGATCATATACATCGACAGGAACAGGCTCGCCGGCAATTTACTGCACAGCGGATATTTCAGTAAACGATGCAAAGCTCGTTGCGACAGGCTCGGAAGCAATATGTATTGAGGGCTTGAACTCGCTCAGGATTTTCGACAGCGATATAGAAGGCGATATGCCCGACCAGTCGCAGAACGATACTACATGGACGATTATTGTTTATCAGAGTATGTCGGGCGATTCTGAAATTGGCAACAGCACATTACATATTGTTGATGGTTCGATAACATCGAAAAACGGGGGACTTATTTATACAACGAATACGCAGTGTGATATTCTCCTTTCGGACGTTGATATTACATATTCAGATGACAGCGAATTTTTCTTAATGTGCACAGGCAACACAAATCAGCGTGGCTGGGGTAGCGCAGGCGCAAACGGTTCAGATTGCACGTTTACAGCAGATAATCAGGAAATGCAGGGCAAGGTTATTTACGATAGCATAAGCGACCTCGATTTCTATATGAAGAATGAAAGCGTTCTTACAGGCTGTTTCGTAGATGATGAAACATATGCAGGCAATGGCGGAAATGGTTATTGCAACGTTTATATCGACTCAACTTCAAAGTGGATTGTGACAGCGTCAAGCACAGTTACAACGCTTGCAAATGAGGGTGAAATAGTAGATGCAAACGGCAAAACTGTTTCAATTGTCGGCACAGATGGAACAACATTTGTTCAGGGCAACAGCGAATACACGATTACTGTTTCAAGTTATCTCACAACTGCCGATATGAACGGTGCAAGCTCAACACCTGTTTGGTCGGATTACGCAGTAGAGAAAATTGCATAAGATATAATCAAATTCAATGCTCCCGCAGGTCGGGAGCTGTTTTTTTCAACATAAAAATAAAAGAAAATATTTAATAAACAATAGATTTGTTGGAGTTTTTATGATATACTAATTATATATTACTGATTATCAGATAGAAAAGTGTCGGCACTGTTGATACAATTTACTCAGAGAGGAAAACTATGAACGAAATTGATTATACTTTTACTGAGATATTGCAAATTATAGAAAATGCTTACCGCTTTATTTGAGCGAGGTGCTAAATGAGTTTAGGAATTGGGGCGCACGCTAACCTGATTTTAGAAGATGATAAAACCGTTATGTATGAATACGGCAGTTACAATTTGAATGAAACGGAGTATAGACCCAGAAATAATATTTATGATGGACTGATTACTATTTCTCGTGATTGCTTTGCTGAACCTGAAATTCACGAGAAATTAAAAAGAGTGCCGAGCGGAAGAAAAAAGCTGATTATAAAGCGCATTCCGGTTGATGTAAATTATACACAAATGATTAGCGAGGGAAAAATTATTGTTGAAAATTGCAGTAATTGTTGGCGTGTTTCAACGGAAAATAATGTTGATATAATGGCTTTGCGTATTCTTTTTGTACTGTTTAGGCAGTATCAAGTGGACGGTAAACTGCCGGAAAGTGCGGGTTATGATGCGTAAAATAAAAAACAAAATATTGATATGTATTTGAAAGTGTTAGCAATCAAAATAATGCTCCCCAATGGGGAGCAAATCTTATCTTACACGATTCTTTATATCGTTATGGAGTTTTTCAATAAATTCATCTGTTTCAAAGACTTCCGTTTCGTCGGTTGCTCTAAATCTTACCGAGATATTATTCTCTGTCGCTTCTTTTTCGCCAACGATTATCATATACGGAACTTTATCAACTTGTCTTGCACTTCTTATCTTATAGCCGACCTTCTCGTTTCTATCATCAAGTTCGCTTCTTATGCCTTCCGATTCAAGCTTCTGATTTATCATCTTTGCATAATCGAGCGTTTTATCAGATACCGGTATAACCTTTACCTGAACCGGCGCAAGCCACAGCGGGAACGCACCCTTTGTTTCTTCGATAAGGTATGCCATAAATCTATCGAGGCTACCCAATATTGCTCTATGGAGAACTACCGGTGTTTTTTCCGTTCCGTCTTTATCTACATACTTCAAATTGAACTTTGCAGGCAAGCAGAAGTCAAGCTGGCAAGTTGACAGCGTATATTCTGCGCCGACAGCCGGCAAAACGTTTACATCGAGTTTAGGACCATAGAATGCAGCTTCGCCTATTTCTTCGGTGAAATTAACGCCGAGTTCAGTCAAAACTTCACGCAAAGCGCTTTCTGCCTTATCCCACATTTCATCGTCCTGATGATACTTAATTTTATCTTCCGGGTCACGAAGTGACAATACGCATCTATAATTTGTAATCGAGAAATCCTTATAAACATCGAATATAAGGTCTACTACACCTTTAACTTCATCTCTTATTTGTTCAGGAGTTACGAACAAATGCGCATCGTTCTGGCAGAAATGCCTGCCACGTTCAATACCCTTCAAAGCTCCGCTCGGTTCAAAGCGGAAGTCATGTGCAATTTCGCCTATTCTTATAGGCAAATCACGATATGAATGGAGCTGGTTTGAATAAATCATCATATGATGCGGGCAATTCATGGGGCGAAGAACGAATCTTTCATCTTCAAGCTCCATAACGGGGAACATATTTTTCTTATAATGAGCCCAATGTCCGCTTGTTTCATAAAGCCCAACAGTACCAACGCACGGTGTCATAACGTGCTGATAACCGAGCTTGCGTTCCTTTTCCTTTATATAATCTTCAAGCTGCTGCCATACTGTATAGCCCTTAGGCAAGAACATAGGCAATCCTTTACCAACGAGGTCATCGGTCATAAACAGCGACATTTCCTTGCCTATTCGTCTATGATCCCTTGCCTTTGCTTCTTTCATACGCTCTTCGTACTGCGCAAGCTCTTCCTGCGTTGCAAAAGCTACGCCGTTAAGCCTTGTCAACATTTTATTATTGCTGTTATTTTTCCAGTATGCGCCTGAAATTGTAGTAAGCCTGAATGCTTTAAGCGCACTTGTATATGTAAGATGCGGACCCACGCACATATCGATATATTCACCCTGCTGATAGAAAGTAATAACTGCGTTTTCGTCAAGGTCGCCAATATGTTCTACCTTATATACTTCATTTCTATCCTGCATAAGCTTTATAGCTTCTTCACGAGGCAATGAATATACTTTAAACGGAAGATTTTCCTTGACAATTTTACGCATTTCCTTTTCTATTGCCGGCAAATCTTCATCGGTGAGCTTTATATCATCAAAATCTATATCGTAATAAAATCCTTTTTCTGTTGCAGGACCATATGCGAATCTTGCATTCGGATAAAGTCTACTTACAGCCTGAGCCATTATATGAGCTGCTGAGTGACGGAGAACCTCGTTCACCATTTCAGCAGGACATTCGCCTGTATGACCATCGTTATAAATTATTTTCATTTTGTATCACCTCATAAACAAAATACTGCTTTCTTTTCATTTTAACATTTTTACATTGCGTTATCAACCGAAATTTATAATAAATTAATTACTTATCACATAAAATTTATGTTCAGAATATTATATGGTAAATCTTGAAATAGGAGGAACGGGATTTATGCATAATAATTGTAATTGCAATATTGGTTC
>CADBRR010000022.1 GCA_902797145.1 uncultured Eubacteriales bacterium
CTACGGCATAAGTTGTTTATTTGGTCAATACATTCGTTCGCAAGCAGGAACATACGAGATTTTCTCGAAAATTACTGAAAAGTTTGCAGAGAACAAATACAGCACTCTTCCCGATTACAATCTACTTGACATAGTAATGCGTTATGCGCTTGAGGGGACCGTTCTTGAGGGCAAGTCGGTAAACGAGGTTAATATGTTATTTAGGGTTGCGCTAAACACAGCATATACCGGTATTGATTGTGGAATTTACTCGTTCAGGGGCGAAGAAGCGTTTAAAGCGTTACAGCCTGTTATTTACAAAAAGAACATAGCGAACATAACTTCAGGCGGAGCTATAACAGTATCGACGCTCAATGGCGTATATGAACCGCCCGTTGATGCTGACAAAAATATGGTTTATATTGGAATTAAAATTCTTGATTCGAGCTTTGACCACATTGTAAAATTTGTAGATTTTAGGGGCATTGTTATTAGCGTACAAAATGTTATTGACGGTGAAGCGGCTATTGCGCCCGAAAATGTAATAAATCCGTTCGGCGGTGAGTTCATAGGCTGGGACAAGGAATTTAATGAAGTTCACGAGGATATGGTTATTAAGGCTATATACAAGGTTGACGGTGATGCAAACCTTGACAACGTATTATCGACTGACGATGCGACCGAGATTTTAAGATACCTTGCGGAGCTTACAGATTTTACTGATGAGCAGTTATCAAAATCCGATATAACAGGTGATTCAATTATTGATACTCGTGATGCATCCTGCATTTTGATTAAGGTGGCATATGGAGAAGAATAAAAACAAAAACAATGGAATTTCGTTCTTTTTAAAGCGAATGCTCGCAGGGGCATTTATGGGGATAGGCGGTATTCTGCCCGGAATAAGCGGTGGTATAATGTGCGTTTCAATGGGGCTTTATGAGCCTATCATAAATGCGCTTGACACGCTTTTCAAGGATTTTAAAAAGAACATATTATTCCTGATACCGATAGGGCTTGGCGCATTAATTGCTGGTTTTTTGACGAGCAAGTTACTCGGCGTTCTGCTCGACAAATACGAAATGGCGCTTATGTATACGCTTGTAGGGCTTATTATAAGCGGTGTTCCTTCACTCGTTCGTGAAGCGTATCAGGATGAAAATAAGAAAATCAAGTTTAAATGGAGCTATGCCATTGCAATTATCGCTGGGCTTATGATGATTTTCTTATTAGGTTATATTGAACACGCATTTGAAAGCGGTGGTAAGATAGCGTTCAGCTCATGGACTGCGCTATTGGCAGGGGCTATAATTGCGATTGGTTGCTTGATTCCGGGACTTAGTACGGCTGCTATACTTATGAGTCTTGGCATTTATGCACCGCTCGTTGAAGCTGTAAACGGATTCGATATTAAGATACTTTTGTTCGTGCTGCTCGGCATCGTTGTTATTACGATTTTGCTTATTAAGGGCATAAAGAAGTTATTTCAAAAGTTCCACAGCTACGCTTACAGTTTCGTTATAGGGCTTTTGTTTTCGTCTATCATAGGCGCTATTATGAAATTGAAGTTCGTATTTGAGCCTGTTCAGATTATTTATATTATTTTGCTTATCGGCGGTATTGCGCTCGGTATTTATATGGATAAGCAAATGGAATTGATGAAATAATTTATTACTGCAAAAATATTCAAGAATTTTTAAAATTTTCAAATATTTTTGCAGGATTTTTATTTTTGAGTGAGAAATAATAATTAAGAGAATAAAAATATATTCTCATTTAGATACAGAAGGAGCTGAATAATATGCGTATTACAATTTACGGCAAAAATATGGAGGTATCCGATTATTTAAAGAATACTATTGATAAGAAAGTTTCAAAGCTAAATAAATACTTCCCCGATGATACTGATGTTCAGGTAATGCTCGCTGTAAGGAAAAATCAGCACGTTGCCGAAATTTCAATACCGCTTGGCAATACTATCCTCAGGGCTATTGACAGAACAGGCGATATGTATGCTTCGCTCGATGGTGCTGTTGACAAGCTTGACAGGCAGATTAGAAAATATCGTACAAAGCTGACGAGGAACCTTCGTGAATCTATTGCGTTCCCCGATACAGAACCCGATGATGATTATACAGGCAAGGTCGTTAAAGTTAAGCACTTTGATATGAAGCCGATGAGCGTTGATGAGGCTATAATGCAGCTTGACCTTATTGGTCACGAGTTTTACGTATTCTGCAATTCAGAAACAGATATGATTAACGTGCTTTACAGACGAAACGATGGCGATTACGGCCTTATTGAGCCTGAAAATTAAATAATATAAACATTAGATATCCGTTCCAATTTTTCCGAGGCGCAAGCCTCGGTTTTTTTGTGTCGTTAAATATTGTTTTTTGTCAAACTGATTTTATTGATTATTGCTAATTAAATTGTTATAATATTTATAGATAAAAAATTGAGAGAGGGTAAAGTGTATGATTTACGTTATGAGTGATATTCATGGCTGCCTTAACGCATATAAAAGTATGCTTGCAAAGATTGATTTAAAGGATAGCGACAGCCTTTACATATTGGGAAATGTTATTGATTATGGAGAGGATTCTATCGAGCTGTTAAAGGATATGATGATGAGGGCAAACGTTTTTCCGCTCGTTGGCGATCATGAAGTTATTGCGCTCAATATGATGAAGCGTTCCTACGAAAAAAGAATGAATGACGCTGTTATGAAAAAGTGCAGAACATGGCTTGAAAAAGGCGGTATGAAGACGTTTTCCGATTTCAATGCGCTCGATGATGAGGAAAAGCTCGATATTATTGATTATCTTGAAGAGTTTACGCTGTTTGATGAGGTTACGCTCAAAAAAAGCGGTAAGCAATTCGTCCTCGTTCATGCTGGGCTTAAAAACTTCTCAGCTGATAGAAACCTTGAAGATTACGAACTGAAGGAGCTTTTGACTCAATGCCCCGATTACGACAAGGTTTATTTTGATGATAAGATACTCGTTACAGGTCACAAGATTACGCCCGATAACAAGGTCATCAACAAAAACAATCACCTTGCTATTAACTGCGGCTGCGCTTTCGGTGGCGCTCTTGCGTGCGTAAGGCTTGACGATATGAAGGAGTTCTATGTGAAGGCATAAATATACCAGACGGTGCACTAAATGTGTTACAGCACTTTACGAGTGACAATGGGAATTTTGGCATAACACATTGAGTTACGAGCGTGAAGGTTTGGTAAGTTTGAAGTGTGAAGTTAATTCATAATGCAAAATTCATAATTCATAATTCATAATTGGTGAGCGGTGAGCGAGTTTGAAGTTTGAAGTGTGGAATTAGAAGTTAATTCACAATTCATAATTGCTTGAAGTTGTATTTGGTGTGCAAAATGTTACTCTGTGGGTGATAATGCGCATTTAGCGCACGTAGTACATTTAGCACGACCCATTGAGTTAGGGGGGTTGAAGTTTGAAGTGTGGAGCGGTGGCGAGTGTGAGTAAGTTTGGAGTGTGGAATGTGGAGCTTGAAGTTAATTTATAATTCACAATTCATAATTCATAATTGGTTAAAGTTTTATTTTGCGTTCCGTAGGAACATTTCGCACGAGCGTAAGGTTGTATTTAAGTTTTAAATTCAATATTTGCGACAATATTGTAGTAGACGATGTTATTCTATTGAGGGTGGAAAATCTATTGACAAATTGAGGGAGTTAAAATATTTATGGCTTGGTGAGAGGAAGTGCTGAAAATTTTAATATATCTTCTGCAATAAATGAATTGCTGTGTTTAAATACTATGGCAGATAAAGCTTTTTTAATTGTAAAATTCAATGCGATACAATATTATAGTAGACGATGTGAAATGATTAAGGGAGAATTGCAAGTGTGAAGCGTTGGCGAGCGTGAGTAAGTTTGGAGTGTGGAATGTGGAGCTTGAAGTTAATTTATAATTCATAATTCATAATTGGTTAAAGTTTTATTTGGTGTGCAAAATGTTACTCATAGAGAGCCATTGCATATTTAGCGCAAACCTTGTATTTAGCACGACCGCAAGGTCGGTATTTAGCGTTCTGTCAGGAACATTTAGCATAACCCATTGAGAGTTTGAAGTGTGGAGCGTGAAGTTAATTCATAATTCACAATTCATAATTGCTTAAAGTTATATTTAGCGTTCCGTAGGAATATTTAGCACGACCGCAAGGTCGGTATTTAGCGCACGCATTGCATTTAGCGTTCCGTAGGAATATTTCGCACGAGCGTAAGGTTGTATTTAGCGTTCCGTCAGGAACATTTCACAACGAAGTTATTTAGCATAACCGCAGGTTATATTTAGCGTTCCGTAGGAATATTTAGCACGACCGTAAGGTCGTATTTAGCGCAAGAAGTGCATTTAGCGTTCCGTCAGGAATATTTCGCAACGAAGTTATTTATCGTTCCGTAGGAACATTTCGCAGCGAAGTTCATTTTGTATTGCACAAAGTATGCACAAAACTGCTGCACAAAAGATGCTGTTTACAATGCACAACAGGGTATGATATAATCATTATCGTGGAAAAAATATAAATATAATAATTCAAGGCGATGCGTTCCACAGCATCGCTTTTTTCTGTATATAGCGTTAAGCTATAACGGAAAGGAAAGGAGTTTAAATGTTCTTAAAACGAAAGAAAAACGTTGAAGAAAACATTGATAGCGAACCTATCGTAAACGAAGACGAAGTAAGTGCATCAAAGCTTTTACATGGTGACGATGACGAAGCGGAAGCTGTTCCCGGCAGCGATTTTGACGAAGCTGATGCTTACATCGGCAGTATGATGATTTCATCTATCATGGAAAAGATGAAAGTAGATCGTGATGAGGCGATAAGGTTCTTGCTCGGTTCGATGTCGAGCGATTATTCAAGCGATGAGCTTATCAGTGCAAGGGCTGCAAGGGAGCTTGAAAAGCTCGTTGGAAGTGGCGAATTATCCGAAGATGATGTAGAAGAAATGCTTAAAAACCCTGATTTTACCTCAATGCTTTATGAGATGCCCATAAGCGGAGCAATTAGGGTACACAAAGCTGAATCATCTGCGACTAAGGCACAAAAAGATCTTGAAAACGCAAGGCTTTCAGGCGAAGCTGATGTGCTTGAAAAGCTCAAAGCAAGGCGTGCTTTGCCCCAATCAACAAGGGATACTGTTCCTGTATCGCCTGAGATTGATTATTCGCATATGTCATCAAAGGAATTTAACGAGCTTAGGAAAAAGCTTTTGCGAGCTGTTTCTGATGGCAAAAGAATTAAATTGTAAAGCAATTTAAATCTTTACAAGCTCAAACTCTAAATGAGTGTAATTTAATAAATAATTTAATAAAAACAAAGGAGAATAAAGTAATGAATAACATAAACACAACAAACACAAACACAACTATTTCAACAAGAATGACAACGGGGCTTAACAAGCAGTATTATGACAGGCAGCTTCTTGAAAGCGCAAGGACAAGATTTGTTCATGCGCAGTTTGGTCAGATGAGGCCCATTCCTCGCAACAATGGCAAGCGTGTTGAATTTAGACGCTGGAACCTTTTTGATGTTGACGAGGCTATGACACCGCTCACAGAAGGCGTTACACCTGCAAGCCAGACACTTTCACAGAGTACAGTTGAAGCAGAGGTTAAGCAGTATGGCGCATATGTTGAAGTTTCAGATATGCTCGACCTTACCGCATTTGACCCTGTAATCAGCGATTCAGCAGAATTGCTCGGTGAACAGCTCGGTACAGTTGTTGAATGGGTTACACGTGACGCTATGTGTGCAGGCAGTAATGTTCAGTACGCAAACGGAAAGAGCGACCGCTCAGAGCTTACATCTTATGATGTTCTCACAGTTGACGAAATTAGGAAAGCTGTTAGAACGCTCAAGCGTGCAAAGGCAAGACCTTTCGATTCTGACGGAAGGCAGCCTCATTTTATCTGCATTTGTTCGCCCGAAGCGACATACGATTTGCAGAACGACAGCTTGTGGCAGGACGTAAGCAAATATTCTAACGCTGAACAGATTTACAGCGGTGAGATGGGCAGGCTTTTCGGAGTTGTTTTTGTAGAAAGCACAGAATCAAAGATTTTTAATCCGACATTTAAGTCAACTATTGCAAGCGCAACAGCAAACACTATTATGCTTTCAGAGCCGCTCACTGCTGAACAGGCAAAGTATTTTAATAACAGATTGCTTTCAAGCACAATTTCAATAGGCGCGTTGGAAAACGTTCCCGTTTCATCATACGATGAATTGTCGCAGACGATTACGCTTGATACAACGCTTGACGATATTCCAAGCGCAGGAACTATTGTTTGCTCTTGCGATGCTGGTCAGTTTGGCGCACCTGTTCATGCAACGCTTGTTTTCGGCAAAGATGCGTATGGCGTTATCAACCTTGAAGGCGAAGGCGCACTCAAAACTATTATCAAGCCTGCCGGTTCGTCAGGCACGGCTGATCCGCTCGATCAGCGTTCTACTGTTGGCGCAAAGGTTTCAGGCTATACTGCAAAGATTCTTAATGAATTGTGGTTGCTCAGAATCGAACATGGTGTAAGCGAATAAAATGCACCTGACGGTGCGCTAAATACGACCTTGCGGTTGTGCTAAATGTGTCTGACGACACGCTAAATACGACCTTGCGGTCGTGCTAAATGTGTCTGACGACACGCTAAATGCGACCTTGCGGTCGTGCTAAATGTGTCTGACGACACGCTAAATACGACCTTGCGGTTGTGCTGAATGTGTCTGACGGTGCGCTAAATACGACCTTGCGGTTGTGCTGAATGTGTCTGACGACACGCTAAATACGACCTTGCGGTTGTGCTGAATGTGTCTGACGACACGCTAAATGCACCTGACGGTGCGCTGATGCTTATTCTGATTTCCTGCTTGACAGAACGAGAATAACTGATGCTGAAACAATCAATACACAGCCGATGATTTTTATTATCGGAACGTTATCTCCATACATTACGACGCCTGCGATTGTAGCGATTACAGGTTCAAGTGTATTTATTATCGAAGCGTTTGACGAGCCTAATATTTTTATTCCGTTCAACAGGAGCAATGCTGCGAGCACATATCCTGTAAATCCCTGACCTATAAGCACGAAGAGGGCATTAAATGAGTTTATAAATATAAATCTTCCGCTTATTAAAGCCAAAACAAATCCGACAAGTGAAGCGAATGCTGTTATATAAACCGTTGCAGTTGTTGATTCAACATCTTTATATGCGGAATGTTTCGATGCGATAAAGTATGAAGCGTATGTGAATGCCGAAGCGAGTGCGAGCAGTACACCTAAAATTTCATTTCCATCGCCCGACAATGCTTTTATGCCCGATTCGAGGATTATTCCTATAAATGCAAGCACGATTGCTATGATTTTAGCGACAGACATTTTTTCCTTGAAAAAAACAGTTGAAGCTATGGATACGAGTATCGGGTATGTAAAATGTATCACTATACTTGTTCCAACAGGGATATAATTATAAGAATAAGAAAGCAGCAGCATTGTAAGCAGCATACATACTCCGCCGAACAGCGCAAGGTGCAAAAGCTGTTTTTTGCTTACTTTTAGCGATTCAAGCAAATTTTTAACACTCTTTTTACGAACGAGTGACACGACAAGCGTCATAATACACGCAAACAACATTGCGTAGGCTATGACGCTTTCATTTTTATTATCAAGAAGTGACAGAGATGTTTTAGTAAATATTGGCATTATGCCATAGCAGCACGATGCTAAGAATACGAGTAAAGCACCTGTTTTGAAAGTCTTTTTCATACGATTTACTCCGAAATAATTTATTTTACGGATAAATAATACACAAAAAAACAATTAAAGTCAACAAATTCAAGGAGGATTTTTTAAGATGACAAAAGCTAAAACAAAAAATACACAAAATGAAATTCCTAACAATAATATAGTAATAACCCTTATAGGTTCTGTTCACGATATGCCATTTGAGGGGGGAATAAACGGCAAGTTTTTTAGAATCAAGCGTGGCATTCCCGTATCTGTTCCGATGAACATTGCAAAGCTTATTGCAAGCAGAGAAAGTGTACTTATGCGTTCAGAAGACGATGTAAGCGGTTTTTCGTCGATGTCGGGCATGAAGCTTTGCTGATAGGAGCGTGGTTTTAATGACGCTCAACGATATTATTGTTTCTGCGCTCGAACAGCTTGACAGGGGGCATGATGCAAGCTTGCTTGACAAGTGGCGAAACAAGTTCACTCAATTTGCTAACGAGGCATTATATGATATTGCGTATTCTTTAAAAATGTTCAAAACGGAAAAGGTTACTGCGCAAGAAAATTATATTGACCTTAAAAATCTTTCACGTGAGTGCATTCAAGTCAAGAATGTTTCGCTATCGGGAACGCCTGTTCCGTTTCATGAAGGGACAAGCTCTGATGAAATATATGTTGGCGCTTCGGGCGAATACGAAATTACATACACGTTTTTGCCAAGTAAATTGAGTATGCCCTCAGACATTCCTGAAATACCTGAAAATCTACATTCTCTTATCGTTTGCTATGTTGTCGGCAGGGAGCTTATGAGCGGTGAAGCGAGTGTTCATCAGCGTTCAAACAGCTACATTTCAGTTTACGAGCAAGGCAAGAAGCGGATTGAATCATCATCTTTTCAATCATCATCACACAAGATTTTAAACAGGTACGATTAAGGGGGGGATTCAAATGATTTACAAATCAGACGGGTTTGGCGGAATAAACCAATCGGTCAATTTAAATTCACTTCCTACAAGTGATAGCTATGATGCGTGCAACATTGACACAAGCTTTGGCAACATTTCCGTTGCAAAGGGGTTTATAAAGCATATTAAGGCGCAAGTTCCGTTTACGGACATTCAGCGTTTATTTATCTGGAACGGGAAATTTATAGTTATTTCTTCAAACATTGTTTACTGCTATGATGAAAACGAAAAAATATGGGTTCCGATATATGTTTATCCTGCTACTGCGCCCAAGAAATTCGATTGTGTTCATGCTCAGATTGACGGTGTTGACCACATAATTATCTCCTGCAACAATTACAGACCTATAAAATATAACGGAACGACTGCCACGCTTTTCGGGTCGCCTGAGGGGTTATCCGACAAAGAAGTTCTTTATGTTGCGATGTATAAAAACAGGTTATTCAGTGCAGGCGACAAGGAGAACCCCAACAGGCTTTATTTTTCACAGCTTCCCGGTTCGGGCAGAACGATTGAGTCGTGGGCATACGATGAAAGCTCGCCCAACATTGAAGGCGGTCACATTCAGGTAGGCGACAATGGCGGAGATTACATTGTTGCGCTCAAAGCGCTTTCAACGCAGCTTATTATTTTCAAGAAAAACAGCATTTACAGGTTACTTGGCGACAAGCCATCAAATTTTATAATCGAAAAGATTGATTCTGTAACGGAAAGCGCTTCTAACAGCGCAATAGTTCAATACCTTGATGCGCTTTACTATATGACGAACGCTGGAATGTATGTTTACAACGGTGTTGCATCGTACTTAATGAACGATGCTAAAAAGATACTCGATATAATAAGAAACAGCGACACAACGCAAGCTCGTTCAGCAATAACGAGGGAAAAGATATATTTTTCCATAAAAGAAAATGGTTCCGATGCGCTTATTGAATACGATTTTGTTCGCAGAACGTACATGATAAGGCGAGGTTTTGATATTTCCGACATTTGCGCTTATGACGGCAGAGTTTATCTTATAAACAATGCGGGGTATGTTTATCTTTTTGATGAGGGTGATTCATATGACGGTGTTCCCATTGAGGCGTGGTGGAGTATGCCTAAGACGGATTTACACGACAAATCCGTTATAAAGCGGCTTCGTGAATTATATTTAAGGAGCGGTTCTAATAAAGATAATGAAATACTGATTATTGATGTTGAAGTTGATTCCGTCAGCGACAGGTATAGGGTTTTAATGCCCAGCAATGATTATGATGTGCTTGAAATTCCATTGAGGAACGAGGGCAGGGTGTTTTCTATAACATTCAGGAACGAATCGGGCGGTCACTTCTCGATTAGCGGTGGCATAGAGCTTGCGTTTGACGCAAGGGAAAGGAGCAGGTAATGAACGAACTTGATATGCGTGCGTTATATTACATCACGCTTGCGCAATCGCTCAAAGCTGGTGACGATATTGAAAATTACGACAATGCGATTAAAGCCAATGAAAATATGCTAAATCAGAATTTCCGCATTATTGCTGACAAATTAGATGAGATAACGGCATTAATCGCAGCTATGAACAATTAAAGAAAGGAAGTTTTATATGGCAAATACTGAAGAAAAAAACAACAGCAAATCTTATTATGATGAGATTCTTCAAAAGTTAGGCATTAAATTAACTGATTATGAAATGCCGACAGAGGAGTCGTTAAAGTCCGATTTTGAGGGCATTTTAAGGCCCGAATACGACAAGGCTATCGAAAAGAGAAACAAGACTGCTCGTGAGAATATGGCAGAGCTTGATGCTGATGCGTCTTCAAGGGGAATGCTTGGTTCTACATTTATTTCGAGTATGAAATCACGAGAGCTTGAAAATGCCTCAGATGATATTTCACAGCTTGAAACGAATTACGCTCAAGCGCTTGCTGACAAGGTTTATACTGCGCTTTCTCAGGCAAAGGAAAACAAGCTCAAGCATGATGAGTTCAACGAAAACCTCAAACAAAATGCTATTGAGTGGTACTCGGATTATCTTATTAAGAAGCAGCAGGCAGACAACGCTTCGTCATACAGGGGCGGATATTCTTCGGGACGCAGTTCAGGTTCAAATTCAGGTTCTAACAATGATAATTCCCAAGGAAACTCTCTATATGGTGACTTATCGGATTGGGACAAGATATATGCAGGGGATCCTCTATACGATCACGAACCGAGAACGGACGTTATTAAATATTTCAAGCAGCTTGACACGTATTCCATGAAGGAGCTTCGCAAGCTTTTGTACAGCAACGAACGCACGTGGGCTATACAGCGTGAAGTTTTCTTAGAGGATTGCGGTTACAGATTATTTAGAAGATTGATATTGATTTACTTAAATGGTGGAAACCCGAACAAAGGAGTGTTGAAAAATGGAAAAAACTCTGGTGAAGAAAAAGTTCCTTATATCTCTTGATATGAAAAAGTCCACCGCAAACAGGGCTTTTGAGGTTGTAGACACCGATAACGGAAATGAGATAATCATAAATCTTTTTGATGACGGACAGGCGGTTGACCTTACAGAGTGCGAGGTGCTTGCGGTTTTTTCTAATTCAAGGGGGACTTATGCGCAGGATTCGCTCGGAAACGGCGTTACGATAGACGGAAACGTTGTTACTATTCAGCTTTATCCTACATCGTTTGCGCCCGGTATGGTCGAGTGCGAATTGCAGATTTTTTCAAACGATATGAAAACGCAGGTCACAAGTGCCTGCTTCAATTTCAATTGTAGGAACTCTATTGCTTCAAGGACCTCACAATCTTCACGACAGATGGAGTCTGTTATTCAGCAGTTGCTTGAACGAATAAACAGTTTTTTATTAGGTCACGCTTATTCGCACAGAAAAGGCGGTTATGATGAAATTAGCCCTGAGGATATCGGGGCTTTTTCTTTTGAAAATCTCGATTCGTCAAAAATCAATTTCTTAAAGGATAACGGAATTTATGTTTTCGATGACGGAAAGATTATTGTTTCGGTTGCATATAAAAGCAAGCATATTGAAATTCTTTTTTCAGGCGGCGACTTATTTTCAAGGCAGCACGATTCCGTTTCGTGGAGCGAGTGGCGTTCGCTATCCGAAGATGAACATTGTTATTGTGATTTTGAAATTCCGCTTGACGGCTGGAACGATCTTGAACCCAAACAGAATATGATACGCATTGATACGAGCAAATTCCCTATTGACAGCGAGTCCGTTGTTGAGTTCATTCCTCAATGGACTGAAAGCACGATTGACGGAAAAAATCTTATTGAAATTCGAAGGGAAGAACGCAATTCGTGGAACTCTGTTTCATCTATCAAGATTTCAGGAAATTATATGTGGCTTGAATGTGACGGACCTCTTCCTACACGAAAGGTCAAGTTCAGGGCTATTATTCTTAATCACAGAAAAAAGGTGGTGTAAAATATGGTTTACGGACTTATGAAACAACATTATCAAGAGCCGATAAATGTTTACATAGTCACTTTTTTAGATTATGACGGTTCGATTATCGCAAAAGAAAACGTGTTCGAGGGCGAAAATGCAAAGGACATTTCAGGCGATTTCTTAAACGCAAGGGATGGTTACTGCTTTATTGGCTGGGACAAGAGTTTATCAAACATAAGAAGCGACACGATTATTACTGCGCTTTATGAAAAATTTGATATAAATTACGGTGATGCGGTTCTAAACGCTAACTGGAACATTTGTTATGCTGATTTACAGTCTGCGCTTTACGATGCGCTTTCGGGCGAAACGCTGATTCTTAAAAAAGACATTACGCTTTCTAATCCTGTAAATGTTGTTAGACCCGACATTACGCTCGATGGTAACGGATTCTCTATTTCAGGCAACGGAATAAGGATTAAATCTGATTCTGTAAGGCTTAAAAACGTTACTATTGATACGAGCCAAGTATCAAATGCAATTAGTCCCATTATGATTTGTTCAGATGCTTCGGTAATGTTTGAGGGGACTAACACTATTACTGCTTGCGATAACATTGCCGGTATCCATGTTGGAATGTACACGCTAAACAACGGAAATATTGCAACAGCTTCGGTTGAGATTTCTGCGTTTGACATAAATTCAAAGCTTATTGTGACAGGTGGTAGAAACGCTGCTGCGATAGGTGGTTCAAATTTTGAAGGCGACACGACGGGCAGGATTTCATTGCGTTCGGGAATATATGAGCTAAATGGTGGTTATCATGCAAGCGCAATAGGTTCCGGTTCGTGCAATAGCTCCGGTGAAATTTACATCTGTTCTATGAACAAGTCAATTCCGCTTTCGGTCAAAGCTTATGGCGGAAGGTGTGGTTCTGCGATTGGTGCAGGCGGTATTTTCGATAAAAACGGATTATCGGTAGGCGATGTTCATATTGAAAATGCTTATGTTTACGCATTGGCAGGTTATGAAGCTGCAACGATTGGTTCGGGGTATTCGTCTGTTCCTGTTATATCGGGTAAGGTTTTGATTTCGGGCGAAAATACTCATATGATTTTGAGGGATTATCAAAGCGGAAGTTATTTTAACAATGATGTTATTATTTCGGGTGGAAGTTTTTTCAATTACAAGCGAAATTGCGTTATTGATAGAATTTGTTCAGGAAGTGCGAAAAAGGTTACTGTTCCTATAAATTTGACATCTGTTCATTGTAATAAGCTTGACGCTCAGGATAAAATCACGATTGATATTTCAGATAAAACAGATGGCTCAAGCCTTGATGTTTCTTCTTATAATAAATATATAGATAGAGTTTTGATTGAATACGATGAGTTCACAGGCGATGAAAATAATATTTCTCTTACTGATTCTGCTGATAATGCAGGCTATTTCCTCGAAAAATCAGGCAACAGTATTTATTTAAGGAAAAACGCTATATCACAATAAATCACAAATGAATATTAATATATAAAGTATATGAAAGGAGCAATGCGATTATGAATGCTGTTGACAGATTTTGCGAATATCTTAATTCGCATCTTGGCGATATATATGTGTGGGGTGCTCAGGGCGAAAAAAATCCGACAAAGGAATGGATTCGCTCCGTTGAAACGAGTCAAAAAAACGCTGACAGGGCTATTGAATTTATGGAAAAGCAGATTGAATGGGGAAGATACCCTATTTACGCTTTCGATTGTTCCGGGCTTATTGTTAGATTTTTGCTCGATGAAAACCTTATTGACAATGATTTGACTTCAAGGGGGTTATTCTCAATCTGCGAAGAAAAGACGCGCGATGAGTTACAGCGTGGCGATTTCGTTTTCCGCCACAACGGAACTAAAATTCATCATGTTGGCGTTTATGTAGGTGACAATATGGTTATCGAAGCCATGGGCAGAGATATGGGTGTTGTTAAGCGTGATATTGATGCAAGCGGTGAGGGTTACTGGAACAGGTATGGAAGATTTCCTAAATTGTTTGAAGACGAGCTATATTTCCCTGCTACGTATCAATATACAGGCGCAACGTTCGTGAACCTTAGAAAGACTCCCGGCGGTGAGATTATCGGCAGGGTTAGTCGTGACGAAACGGTTATCGTGCTTGAAATAAACGATGGTTATGCTGACATAATCAAGGTTGAAAACGGTCGATATGTGAGAGGTTATTGCGTTGCAACATGGCTCACAAGGCTTGAAGATTGATTTAAATTTACGGAGGATAAAATGGAAAATACAGAAAATGCAAAATTGGATTCCTGCCCATGCGAGGCGGTGAAGGAGCTTGGAAAAATCGTTGAGAGGCACGATATGGAGCTTTCAAAAGTCAACGTTCAGTTTGCTGTCCTCGATACGAAAATGAACATTGTTCTGGGGGTTATGAGTGCGATTGGCATTGCTATTTGCGGTGTTCTTATCAAATTCATACTGAATTTTTAAAAAGGAGAGAAAAACTATGAATGAATTTTTTACGTGGCAGGCACTTTCTACTTATGCAGGCGCTTGCCTTGCAACATATATGATTACGGAGCTTATTAAGGATATTTCACTGTTTAAAAACATAAGCGCAAGGATTGTTTCGTATATTATTGCTTTTTTATTGCTGATGTTTTCTTATGCGTTCACTACGGGGCTTAATTTTGAAGTGGTTGCGCTTTGCCTCGTCAACGCTTTCGTTGTTGCGTTCGCTTCAAATGGTGCGTTCGATGCTCTGAATGTTTTGAAGGAAAAAGGCAAATAATATTTAAAAAAGGAGATTTTATTATGGAGAGAGGCAGTGGCGTACTATTACATATTTCAAGCTTGCCTGATGGAAAGATAGGGAAGTCTGCATACGATTTTATTGATTTTCTCAGCCTTGCCGGGCAGAAATTCTATCAAGTGCTTCCGATAGGGCAGCCTGATGCGAGCCGTTCGCCCTACAGCCTTCTCTCATCTTTTTCGGGTAATATTGATTTCATTGATAAATCATCTAAACACTTAAATATTGATGTTCCCGATGAGGTACATGAGTTCGCTCTTTTTATGGCGCTATGCGATTATTTCAAAAAGCCTTGGTATTTATGGGAAGACCGTTCGATTTCTAATCACGATAGCAAAGCTATAAAGAAATATTCTGCGATTCTTTTTCGTGAAGTTTCCTATTATACGGAGCTTCAACGCAATTTCATTTATTCGATGAAGCGGTTCGTGCGTTATGCGCACGACAAGGGGATTATGCTGATAGGCGATTTACCGTTCTATTCTGCGTATGACAGCTGTGATGTGTGGGCGAACAGGAATTATTTTTCGGACAAGCTCGTGGGTGGCGTTCCGCCTGATGATTTTTCATCTGACGGGCAAATGTGGGGATTTCCCGTTTATGATTGTGAGAAAATTATTGATGGCGACTATGATTTCCTTTTAAAAAGGGTCAGGTTCGTTTCCGAGTTTTTCGATATTATAAGGCTTGACCATTTCAGAGGGTATGAATCGTTTTGGGCAATTGATAAGGATAGCTGCGATGCACGAAACGGAAAATGGGTTAAAAGTTTCGGCAAAGGGTTTATTGATAAGCTCAAAAACGAGTTCAAATCTACCGAGTTCATAGCCGAGGATTTAGGTTTTATAACCCAAGATGTTAAAGAACTTCTTAGATATTCTAATTTTTATTCTATGCGGGTTTTGCAATTCGCTTTCGATGGAGATTCAAATAACATTCACTTGCCACAGAATCATACAAAAAACTGTTTTTGCTATACCGGAACTCACGACAATGATACGTTATGCGGTTGGCTTAAAAAATCTCAAATGACAAATGTTTCTACGCTTGATGCGATTGAATTTGCTATGTCTTCCGATGCGGTCGGGTTCATTGCCCCGATGCAGGATTGGTTAGAGCAGGGAAGTGATTATCGTATGAATACGCCGGGTTCTGTTAGCGAAAAGAATTGGAGTTATAGGCTCGTGGGTTCTGAGCTTTCAAATGAGCTTGCAAGAAAAATGCGTTACATAACAAGGCAATTTAATAGATAAAGGCAGAGGCTTTTGACCTCTGCCCATTTTTTGTTTTGGATAATTTGATTTTAGTTATCCCATACGCCGAATGCTACGAAGCGGAGAATTGCTGTAGCGTCTGCGCTGTCAACATGACCGTTAAGGTCTGCATCGCCATTCTTCATACCCTGTTCTGTAAGGTTCTGAAGTCTTGCAACGTGACGGAGAACTGCTGTTGCATCTGCTGTATCTACGATGTTGTTTACATCAGCGTCACCACGGAGTGCTGAACCTGAGCCACCGTATACTGCATGAACATCTGTATTAGCTGTGATGTTTGCAAAGCTTGTGCTCCAACCTGAGAATGTCATACCATCGTGTGAAGGAGCTGAAGGAGCTGTTGCAGCTTTACCTCTTTCTACAACCTGATATTTGAGGATTGTGCCGTCAAAGTCAATGAATCTTACAAGGAACTTAACTGTGCTTGTTTCTGCCCATACAGCTGTGAGTGTTGTATCGCCTGTGATACCGTCAATCTTACCGCCTTCTGCGTAGATTGTTGCTGTTCCGTTTGCTGTATATCTCCAACCAACGAATGTGTGTCCTTCGTATGTGGGAACTTCGTTTGAGATTGTGAATGTGCAACCGGGGATTGCCTTTCCATCTGCAGGAACAGGAAGTCTGAGGTTTGCAACACCGTCATTGTACTTAACAACGTAACCGTCTTCATCAAAGTCCGGGATACCATTGTTGTTCTGGTCGGGGCTGAATGATGCTGTGAATGTAACAGATTCTCTGATAACCTGATTCTTAGGATCTGCGGGTGTCCAGCCATAGAATACGTAACCTTCATCTGCTACAGGTGTAGGAACGTTCTGAACAGGAGTTCCGCTCTTAACCATTTCTGTAAATGTCTTTGCTGTTCTGCCGTTGAGTGACAACTGACCGCCATCTGTAGCTTCGTATGTTACTACGATGTCAATAGGCATTTCACCGAAATATGCTGTATATGTTGTATCGTTTGCAATGAACTTTCCTTCATAAGGAGCTGTGGGTGCCCATTTTGATACGCCCCAGCCTGCCTGCAATACGTCTGTTGCTACAGGGGGCTCGGGTTCGAAACCGCCGTTGCCGTCTACGTTCTTTGCTACTCTGTATACCTTTGTTGCGCCGTCAAGCTTACCGCCTGAGTTACCAGCCTGATAAAGAATTACAAATTCTGAAGGATTGATTACGTGCTGTACGTGTGTGGGATACTGACCTTCGTGGATGAGCCATACATCTCTGCCGTTTTCATTCCACGGTGCATGGTTCCAGTTGTAATAAAGTGCTGAGTTCTTGAGATCTGCATCTGATTCAAATGTGCCATGGTAACCGCCATCTGCACAAGCAGGACCCTGCTGAGTCTGTGTGTAATAGATTTCTTCACGAGCTGTTGTCTGACCCATGCTCAAACCAATACCCATATGTGCTGAAAGACCGTCCCACTTATAATACATACCTTCGTAAACTGAACCTGTTTCTTCGTCCTCTGTGTAGAGGTCATAGGGGTAGTTCATAACTGAACCGTCTGTTCCGATAAGAAGTCCCTTGTCATGTGAATAACAGTATGCGCAATAACCCATATCTGCACCAACAAGACCGCCGATGATGTTAAGTCCACCTACTGCTGAAAGTTCTTTTGCAGGTTCATATGCCTTTGCTGCTGTGTATGAATCAAGAATATAATATGCGTTGATACCAACAAGACCACCATTATAACCATAGCAGAAGTCCTGTACTACATCGTAGCAATATGCTGCCCAACCGATTCTTGTTTCTGCATCAAAAAGAGGATATACGAGTTCGCCATAATAATCATAATAGAACTGTGCGCCGTACCAGTCAACGTCAACTGTGTTTGTGTTGTATGCTACATTACCTGTTGCGCTACAACCCTGAATGTAACCGCCATTCTGACCTACAAGACCGCCAACTACTACCCAACCGTCAACATCTGCTGATGATGATGAATCATAAATGTAACCTGCATTGAGCGCTACAAGACCACCAACATAAATACCAGCATTCTGCCAGAAAGTTTCTTCAGGTGTTGCATACATATAACTGAGTACTATACCGCCTGAAACGTGGCAGTTTTCAATTGTACCATAGTTTACAGCGCAGAAACCTGCACAGTATGCCATACCATAAACTGTCGGTGCTACGATTGTAAGGTTCTTCACAACTGCGTCCTGACCAATTGTTGAGAAGAAAGCAGCATTTGCAAGTTCGGGGTTCTGAATGTCAACGCCTGAAATCTTATAGCCTGCGCCTTCAAATACACCATAGAAATCAATAGGTGTCCATGCCGATGACAATACAATATCGTTTGCAAGGCGGTAATAACCTGACTGACCTGCGATAGCACGAAGTTCTGCTTCTGTTGTGATAAGGTTTACGTTATCAACGATTGTTGCCTGAGGCTTGATTGCAGTTCTGCTGTGTTCTTCAACACCATTAACTTTTCCAAAGTAACCGCTTTCAAGTGTTACCTTTGAAAGATCAGCCTGTGTCATTTCTTTGATTTCATCGTGTGTTTTACCTCTGAAATCATACTGGGGTACGTTACTGTTGTCAAACTTCGCACCGATGTCTGACATTTCCTTTACTGCACCGGCTCTTGTAGTGCCACCACTAAAACCAATGAGTTCACTGCCGTTTGTACTATTATTAATAGAAATAGCACCAACGGGGAGTGCAGTCAACATCATTACAGCTGACATCACGATCGCAAGAATTCTTTTCATGTTCTTTGCTCCTTCTGATTAAACTTAAGAATCGCATTCAAAATTTGTCTCACTAACCATAAAAAATTAAGGTGCGACCCTTTTATTAAATATTTTAATATATTTTTTTATAAATTACAACTTTTTTTTATGCAGAAATGTGATTTTTAATGAGAAATATATGATTAGAGTGTGAAATAAAATAATTTCCTATTGTATATACAATTTCAGTGTGCATATTATGATTATATATGATATAGTAGAAATAAAAATAAGATAAGAGATTTTATGCGCAGAGGTGATATATTATATATGTTTATTTTTTTAAACCAAATCATATAGAAGATAAAAAAACTTAATTTATCGCCATAAAAGCCGAAAAAAGTCATAAAAAAACATTAAAGTTAAAAAAATATTGCTAAAAAATTAAAAAACAATTAACAAAATACTTGATTTTATGTAAAAAACCTGTTATGATATGTTTATTAAAAATTGCACACATAATTGATGTGCTTAAAAATTAGGAGGAAATGGACAACATGAAGAAATTTCTTGTAACCATGCTCGCTGCTTTGATGGTAACATCAATGGTAGCATGCGGAGGCAAAAATGAGCCTGCAAAAACAGCTGATCCTGCAAAGACACAGGAAGCTCAGAAATCAGAAGAACCTGTAAAGGTTTATAAGTATGATACACTTGTTCTTAGCACAAGCTTGCCGGATGGCGTTTTCAACCAGTTCTTTGCTACAAGTGCATACGACACAACAATCATCGACTTGACAGCTGCAAGTTTGTGGAAAGCAAACCGTAATGCAGAAGTTGTTGATGGCCTTGCTGAATATGCAGTACCTGAAGAAGTTATCGGTGCTGACGGTGAAGTTGAAAAGACAATCTACACATTCAAGCTTAAGGATGGCGTAAAGTTCTCAGACGGTTCACCTATCACAGCTGATGATATTATCTTCACATACAAGGTATACTCAGACCCGAACTATGATGGTTCAGCAACTCTCTACACACTTCCTATCGTAGGTATGCAGGATTATCGTTATGATTCACATGACTACGAAGCAAAGATCGCTGAAATCAAGGCAGAAGCAGACAAAAAGTATGCAGCTGACAAGATTTCAAAGGAAGACTACATCCAGTTCTTGATCGACACAAACATCGATGGTTGGTATGAATCACTCGACCAGGATCTCGATGGCGCAGGCAAGACATGGAAAGATTATATCACAAGCGAAGGCTTTAAAGTTGACGATGCAACACTCGCTGACGAAACAGCTCTTATCGCACTCATCGCAGAAGTTGAATACACAAAATATGCATCAAGTTATGATCCTTACACATACTACTATGACAAGATGGTATCAGAATACGTAAACAACAACCTCCAGACAGGTACAGACCACGTTGAAGATATCGCAGGTATCGTAAAGATCGACGACCAGACAGTTCAGGTAACAATGAACGGCGTTGACGCAGCAGCAGTTTGGAAGCTCGCTATAGCTCCTGTACAGCAGTCATACTATGGCGTAAACTTCAAGAAGGGCGATATGTCAACACTTAAGGCTCTCAACAATATGCCAAAGGGTGCTGGCCCATACATCTTCGAAAGCTATGAAAACAACGTAGTAACACTCCGTGCAAACGAAAACTACTACCTTGGCAAACCGAAGATTCCTACAATCAAGTACCAGGTTACAAACCAAGGTTCAATCCTTGAAGAAGTTATCATGGGCACATTCGATATCGGCGATCCCGCAGCTAACCCCGACAACAAGCAGACAGCTGAAAAAGCAGGTCTCCATGTTGAAACAATCGATAACCTCGGTTATGGTTACATCGGCATCAACGCTGACAGAATCACAGACAAGAACGTACGTAAGGGTCTCATGCACCTCATGAACAGAGCACCTGCTGTAGAATCATACTATGGCGACCTCGCATCAGTAATCGAACGTCCTATGTCAAGAGTATCATGGGCATATGATCCCAATGCTAAAGAATACTATGGATACAACCCCGAAAAGGCTCTTGAATACTTCAAGGCAGCTGGTTATGAACAGGTTGATGGTAAGCTCGTTAAAGACGGCAAACAGCTCGTTGTAGAAGTTTACATTGGCGGTAATGGTAATGGCGAACATCCTTCATTCCCGATTCTCAAGCAGATGAAGACAGACATGAACAACATGGGTGCTGAACTCAACGTTCGTGACGTAGATTCAACAACATTGTTCGCAGCTATGAACGCTGGCACAGCTGATATGTGGGTTGCTGCATGGTCATCAACAATCGATCCTGATATGTACCAGGTTTACTATTCAACAGGACCGTCAAACCACTATCATGTAAAGAATGCAGAACTCGACAAGCTCATCCTTGAAGCTCGTAAGACAAACGATATCGAAAAGCGTAAGCCTTTGTACTACCAGGCTCTTGATATCCTCATGGACGAAGCAGTTGAAATGCCTGTATATCAGAGAAAGAATATGTACGTATTCAACCAGGAACACATCAACATTGATACACTTCCTGCTGACATGACACCTTACTACGAATATTTCGCAGAAATCGAAACACTCGAATTGTATTAATCTTTAAATCGTAACTGATTAAATAAGTGTCAAAAAAGGCATAAGCCTTGGGTATGCCCGACCTCGTGCAGGGGTCGGGCATATTAAAAAATTGATTTGTAAAAAATAGCGAATTAAGACAATATGTTTGGATAACGCTGTTTTAAGCAAAGTTTTATATCATTTAAGACTATTTCAGCCGCTGCACGGAAAATGGCTGATGTATTGCCAACAAATGACTTTATATATATTATTATTAACAATTATAGGATATATAAAATCAATTAAAGCTATTACATTTTCATAGAAATAAAATGTATGTAAAATTGTTATCGGAATATATTGAATTAAAACGCAATAACATATGTTCCATTCAAAAAAAATTATTTTAAAGCGGGGTAACATCTAATGAAACAATTTCTCATTCGACGCCTGTTGCTTGCTATACTTATCCTGTTTGGTGCTGCATTTGTAATCTATTCGATTATAAGATTGATGCCTGCCGACTACATTGATGTAGCCACAGCAAGTATCAAAGAGTTGACACCCGAAATGAAGGACAATCTGAGAAAGTTATATGGACTTGATACAGGAATTATAGAAGGATTCTTCAAGTGGTTCAGCAAAGCAATAACGGGTGATTTAGGTGAATCGTTCATCTACAAGAAAGCTGTTGCAACAGTAATCGGCGACAACATATGGTATTCATTCTTCCTCAACTTGCCGTCAACTATCTTGTCAACATTGATAGCTGTTCCTATGGGTATCATTGCAGCTGTAAAGCAGTATTCAAAGACAGACTATGTATTGACTGCAATCGCAGTAATAGGTATTTCAATGCCAACATTCTTCTTTGCTTCATTGCTTCAGAGATTTTTGTGTATGGAACTCGGTATCTTCCCGTTCAGCGGAATGGTAGATGCTCGTGCTGACTATCAAGGATTTATGAAATTCCTTGATCTGGTTTATCACTTTACACTCCCGATTCTCATGTTTACAATCCTATCAATCGGTGGTACAATGCGTTTCGTAAGAACAAATATGCTTGAAGTTTTGAACGCTGACTATATCAGAACTGCACGTGCAAAGGGTCTTTCGGAACACAAGGTTATTTATACACACGCTTTTAGAAACACACTTATTCCTCTTATCACATCACTTGCTGGCGTACTTCCGTCATTGTTCTCAGGTGCTATGATTACAGAGCAGATTTTCTCAATTCAGGGCGTTGGTTTTGTTTCACTTAAAGCTATTCAGAGCGGCGACGTTCCGCTTATGATGGGCTTCAGTATTTTCTCAGCTGCTCTTATGCTTATCGGCTTCTTGCTTGCTGATATCGCATATGCAATGGCAGACCCGCGTGTACGTTTGAGCTAAGGAGGTCTATTATGGAAGATAAAAAGAAAATGAATCTTAATAAATCTGAAGAAAAGCTCAACAATGCAAAGGTTAATGCAGCTGATACAAACGATGATGAAGAAGAAATCGGTGCAAATGTGCAGATTGTAACACCCGGTCAGCTTGTATTAAAGCGTTTCTTGCGTAATAAGCTTGCTATCGTTGGTATGGTAATGATACTTGTACTTGTATTATTCTGTTTTGTTGGTCCTTACCTTTCACCGTATGGTGAATTTGAGATGTTCTATCTTGATAGACATGATCCGAGCATTGAGTACTCATCAAATGAAACACAGAGTATTGATATGTCAACACTTAAAATCAATAGTAAGGCACCAGTGTCAGCAAAGCATTTGCTTGGCACAGATAAGGACGGCAGTGATGTTCTTACAAGACTTATGTATGGCGGAAGAATTTCTCTTATCGTAGGTGTAGGCGTTACATTCCTTGAAATCCTCATCGGTGTTACACTCGGTGGTATCGCAGGTTACTATGGCGGATGGGTTGATACAATCGTAATGCGAATAGTAGATATATTCCTCTGCTTGCCGCAGTTCCCGTTGATGCTTATCATGTCAAGTATCATGATTAACTCAAATATTCCTCAGAAGTATCAGATTTACTTCCTAATGTTGATACTTGGTGTATTGGGGTGGACGTACAGCTGTCGTGTAGTTCGTGGTCAGATTCTTATGTTCCGTGAACAGGAATTTATGATTGCTGCAGAATCAACAGGTATCCGTCCGTCAAGACGTATCTTCAAGCACCTTGTTCCTAATGTTATTCCTCAGATTATCGTTATCGCTTCAATGGGTATCGGCGGTATCATCATCTATGAAAGCTCACTTTCATTCTTGGGTCTTGGTCTTCCGTTCCCGTACGCTTCATGGGGCAATATGGTTAATGCAGTAAACGATAAGACTATCATGAGAAATAATATGAACATCTGGTTGCCGCCAGGAATTTGTATCGTTCTTGCAACATTGGGCTTCAACTTCATCGGCGATGGTCTCCGTGACGCATTCGACCCGAAGATGAAGAGATAATGGAGGTGTTCCGTTATGAATAAAGAAGAAAAAGCTAATTATCGTAAAGTCGGTAAATACTGTAACAGACAGATAAAGAAATACACAAAGCTCGCAAAGCGTAAGAATATCCCTGAAGAGGAATATATGACTCAAATGAGAGATCAGAGCAACATCATTGAAATTGATGATTTGCACACATTCTTCTTTACTGATGTAGGTGTAGTTCAGTCTGTAAACGGCGTATCGTTTGATATTCCACGTGGTGCAACAGTTGCACTCGTAGGCGAATCAGGCTGTGGTAAGTCAGTTACAAGTCTTTCAATGATGCGACTTGTACAGGCACCCGTAGGTCAGATTGTAAAGGGCGAAATCCGTTACAATAGAGGCGACGGTACAGCTATAAACATTGCAAAGGCTCCAATCACTCTCATGCAGAAGATGAGAGGTAACGAAATCTCCATGATTTTCCAGGAACCTATGACAAGTATGAACCCTGTATTCACAGTAGGCGCACAGATTGACGAAGTTATTAAGCTCCATAATCCTGATTGGGATGATGAAAAGATTAAGGCTCGTACAATTGAAATGCTTAACCTTGTAGGTATTGCAGACACAGAAAAGCGTTATAGAGCATATCCGCATGAATTGTCAGGTGGTATGCGTCAGAGAGCTATGATAGCTATGGCACTTGCTTGTGACCCTGGTCTTATCATTGCAGACGAACCTACAACTGCGCTTGACGTTACAATTCAGGCTCAGATACTTGACTTGCTCCGTGATATTAAGAAGAGAATCAACGCAAGTATTCTCCTTATCACTCATGACCTGGGCGTTGTTGCTGAAATGGCAGATTATGTTGTAGTTATGTATGCTGGCAGAATTATTGAAGCAGGTACAGCTCGTGATGTATATCTTGATCCTAAGCATCCTTATACAATTGGTTTGCTTAAGAGTAAGCCGTCAGTATCGAGCAAGCGTGAAAAGCGATTGTATTCAATCCCTGGTTCAGTTCCGAGTCCTATCAATATGCCTAACCACTGCTTCTTCCGTGACAGATGCGAAATGCAGGTCAACGAATGCAGAGGTGGCGAATACCCCGGATTTGTACAGGTTAGTGATACTCATAAGGTTGCTTGCTACCGTGAAGGTAAGGGCGTTTCACCCACACCTTATGAATTCAACTATGATGAATAATGAATGGAGGAAATAGTTATGGGTAATAAGATTATTGAAGTTAATGGTCTGAAGAAGTATTTCCCTATTCGTTCAGGTGTTATGCAGCGTGTAACAGCTCATGTAAAGGCTGTTGATAACGTATCGTTCTCAATCGAAGAAGGTCATACACTCGGTCTTGTAGGTGAATCAGGCTGTGGTAAAACAACTGTTGGTAGAACATTGTTGAGATTGATTCCTGCAACTGAAGGTTCAGTTATATATAATGGTCAGGATTTGTTCAAACTCAAGAAAGAAGCGCTTAGAAAAATACGTCCTGAAATTCAGATAGTATTCCAGGATCCATATAGCTCACTTTCACCCCGTATGCCTGTTGGCGAAATTATCGGTGAAGCAGTTCGTGAACATAACCTCGTTCCGAAGAGTGAGTATCGTAAGTACGTTATGGATATTATGGATAAGTGTGGACTTATGAAGTATCATATTGACCGTTATCCCCATGAATTCTCAGGTGGTCAGCGTCAGCGTATCTGTATTGCACGTGCTTTGGCTTTGAAGCCTAAGTTCGTTGTTGCAGACGAACCTGTATCAGCTCTTGACGTTTCAATTCAGGCTCAGATTATCAACTTGCTTGAAGATTTGCAGGAAGAAAACGGCTTGACATACTTGTTCATCTCGCATGACTTGTCAGTTGTAGAACATATTTCGGACGATGTAGGCGTTATGTACCTCGGAAGCCTTGTTGAGTTTGGTGAAACAAACGAACTCTTCTCGAACCCGATGCATCCTTACACAAATGCGTTGTTCTCAGCTATCCCTGTTCCCGATCCTACTGTTAAGATGCATCGTGTAATTCTTCAGGGCGACATTCCTTCACCTGCTAATCCGCCATCCGGCTGTAAGTTCCATACTCGCTGCCCGAAGGCAATGGAAATCTGTTCACAGGTTGCTCCTAATTACAGAGAATATGGCAATGGCCACTTCTGCGCTTGCCATCTCTATGAACAATAATTTAGGTGAAATACTTATGGAGGTACTTTTGTGCCTCCTTTTTTTGTTGCAATTTACTTATTAGTTCCCCAAAATGAGAATACCGTTAAGTGAAATCAAAACAATTTAAACAACGATTGTTCTAAAACAGTGAATTGAGACTTTGGTTTATGAACTATGAACATCTAAATTATCTGTACTTTTTTACTTATAATTAAAAAAATTTTTTGCAGTTTTTGTTTTTATGGCTTATATGATGACTTGCAGGCTTGTTGATAAAATCTATATCGGCTCTATCTTTAATTATGAATAACCATAGTATTAATAACAAGATAATAATGACTATTTTATAGAAGTGCAAATATAGTTTCTTCTAAATAACATTAAACTCCGACAATAAATTATTGAGTTTATCAAGTAAAAATGATGCATTTATCAGCTTATCGGCAGAATCTTTTATCGGTTTAATTTTGTAAGGGAAAAATCAGATTAATAAACTTATTATAGCACAGCAACTAAATAACATAAAAAGTTAGAACACCTATTATTGCACTAATTTAAATAATCAATAATTTGCGACCAAGAATCGCAAAGCTTTTCAAGCGTGTATCTTGCATTTGCCGGGCTTGTTGATGGAAGCATAATCGGTTCAATTTGCAAAATAGGGAATAAGTGTTTCATAAACAACGAGTACGCAAGATTGCCATTACAAAAAATCATTTTTATATCGCAATGATTTAAAATCATATTGATGTCGTTTGTTTCAACATCTTTAATGCTGCTATCTGATGAGCCTGAAATTGTGCACGAAGCGATTACGTCCCATAACGCAATTTTGTTTTTTAATAGAAAAATCTTCTTTTCTTCAATAGTTTGTGGTGTTTCCTGATTTAATACAGCAGATAATACTTTCCAAAACCTATTCTGTGGGTGGTTATAAAAAAACATACCTTCTCGTGATTTCACGGACGGAAAACTGCCAAGTATCAGAATTTTGCTTTTTGAATCAAATATTGGTTCAATATTATGTGTTTGCCTTGTGTTATCCATAACTGCCTCGCATTGATTGATATATAGATTATAAAAAAACAATTCCAAATTGTCAAATACATATGATATAATATAAACAGATTATGAAATTTAAAGAGGTTTAATATGAGTAACAACTGGAAGATAAGCGATGATTTATTAAACGAATCAATTGAAAAATTTGTCGATGTTTTGCCGGCATTAAGGGCAAAGGCGAAAATTTCGCAAGGGGATTTAGGCGATATTCTGGGGCTTGCAAGGCAGACGATAGGTAACATTGAACGGAAAAAACTTCCGCTTCAGAGAAATAATTATTTTGCGCTCGTAATGTTATTCGATAATAATTCTGATACTCACGATTTTATGCGTGAGGTTGGAGCGTTTCCTGACGATATAGTCAAGATTATTGCTAATAATAAAGCCCAAATTAAAAAGCATAAAGAAAAATCAAACTCCGTAGAGCTTGACGAAAAGGCTGTAAATACTTTGAAAACTGTTGCTGCTATCGAATATGCTCGATGCGCAGGCATAACGATTGATAAAGCGATTAAAATTATAAATAATCTTGAAATTAAAATATAATATTATGGTTTATCATAGCGTCTTATATATCCGGGTTTCATAATGACTAAATGGATAAATCGCTTACTGAATTTTGCAGTATGCCTTATTGCGTAAATGAACAAAAATACATAAAGTGATAGCAGTATTACAATAGAACCCGCAATATACATAGAAAGTTTATTATTTTCTTTTTTATGTGATATGGATTCTTCAAGTGAAAAAAGTATTTTTCCGCAGACCGAGATTTGGACTATTTCATATTTATGTTCGCATTCATGATAGGTTATTTCAAACTCATTACCGTTTACACAATGTTCAAGAATTTCTTTGTAGTCTAAATTAAAGTGCCTGTAATTATAAATTACATATATTTTCGAGTCGGGCGCATATAAATATATATCGGTTTTGCGGATGTCGGCATCAGTAAAACGAATTGATGCCTGCTTCAAACTATCATAATCAAATGATTTATGATATGAATTATATGAAATAACAAAGAAATAGCAAAGCAAAATAATCAATATACAAAAAATAACTAAAATGATTATTCCTTCATAATTTCTTGTTAAGTTCCCATCAAAAATTCCGCCACGCTTAGGGACATTGAAAGTAGTTGTTGGATATTTATCTTTTATGAGCTTTATCTTCATTATACAACCCTCCTTGATTGAGTATATCATTGTTCCAAGTTTGCGTCAATGTTATTTACTTATTGCGAAAAGTCTGCTATAATTCATTTAAGATTGTTAATGGGGTGATGTTATGGTTACTGATTCAAAGATAGAAACGGTTAGAATGTGGAAAAAGTTAAAAAGCGTTGATTGGAACGAAGCGTATAGATTGAGCCGTGACGGAGATCAACACGTAAGAATGTTCCTGTGCAGCGCTTTGGCAGAATTTCCATGCGACAAAAGCGAACAACTGCTTATAAAACACATTGATGATGCAAGCGAATGGGTTCGTTCTGTTGCGTGCCAGTCGCTCGGTTGTTTTGAAAGTGCTGATGTTGCCGATAAACTCGTTGCTAAGGTTTATAATGATGAAAATTCCGTTAAAGAAAAGGCTTTTTTGAGTATAGCAAAAATTGCAAGCAGGCTTGATGACAATAAAAAGTATGTTGATTTCCTCTATGATAATTTTGAAGTTCAGGAAAATGATGCCGTCAAATCATCTATTTCGTGTGGGTTAGCTATGTGCGGAGATGGGGAACATTTCCAGAAATTGCTCGATTCGCTCGATAATATTAACTTCCAGTTTAGAAATATAATACTTGATAAAATTGAAGTTTTACTTGAATATGCTAATATCGACAAGCAAAAGCTTGTTTCCAAACTCAATGAAAAAATCAAAGTTGAGAGGTTTGAGCGTGTTAAAGAACATATGCAACAAATATTGAACAAAATAAATCTATGAAAAATAGGAGCGGTGAGTCGCTCCATAATTTTATTTTATAAATTGAAATTTGTCAGTATCATTTTGTCTTTGCTGTGGAAATAATTCTTCCAGCGCACATAGATAGAACCGTAATAATGTTCCAAATAATAACGAAGATGTTAAATTCTTTCGGTATGTTTATGAGTAAAAACAAATATGCTATCGTAAGGGCAGTACCAATTATTAAATTAGGTACTCGTAATCTTGGCATAAACTGATTTACAATTTTCATATCGCTGACGAGAAAAATAGAGCCAATGAACAAATATGATACAATTTCGCCAACATGAAGTGTCATAAATAACCACAATGCCACCTGTAAGTATTGATTTCCATTACCAACAGCAATAATAAGTGGTATGGAAATAATAGCAAATGCGGCATTTGCCATTATTCCTCCGTATGCAATAAGCACATACTGAGTTGGCGTAAGATTTTGCCAAACTTTTTCATCTACTGCACCAGGCTTTGAAAAAAATATATATGGTTTAACTTGCACTTTCCACCAAGCTTTTCTTAGATTAAATTTAGGATACCACAGAGCGTGTCCAATTTCATGAAGCCAAACAACTGCAAAAAGTATCATATACCCTATAACAAAAAACAAAGCATTCACGATAATTCCTCCATAAATACCGATTTGCTGTTTCCTTTTCAATCGGTTGCAAAGAAATAGAGCCATAAATCCGCTGTTTGGGGCGGTTTGTTATCTAATGTTTGTATTGATGTCTGCGCTGTTGAAGCAAGTGATATTATATTTGCCTTAAAACTGCGCAAAGCGCAATATCACTTGCCTAAGGCGAATATAACTGAAAGGAAACTGATTTATTTACCCAATCAGGTTCCTTTCATGTGCTTACTGAACGAATATGCAAAATGGATATAATTAGGTAAAAACTGTGTTTTTCGCCTGATTTCGGCTCCTTATGAAATACCCATCCATAAACGAATGAAATCACAAAAGTGAAATCTTTTGTTTCGCTATATGTGATATGCCGGCATGCTGTCGGCATATCACATAGAACCATCCCATGCATTTTCTTTTCTGCGCATTTTTAGCAAAAAATAAGCCCCATCAAAATAAACCACATTTTTGAAGAAAATTAACCTAAACAGGTTGACAAACACTATATGTTGTGCTATACTCATTATGACCTAACAAGGTTAAGGAGGAAATGAACATGATTACAAGCGTAGGAAAGTTTTTGAGAAAGCTGCGAATAGACAGTGGTGAGATCCTTCGTGATATGGCAAAAAGACTTGATGTGTCGTCCGCTTTCCTC
>CADBRR010000023.1 GCA_902797145.1 uncultured Eubacteriales bacterium
AACGAAAGTCCAATTTGCTCCATGCCACAAGCCCGTTAAAAAAAACACTATTATCTTATTTATATTTGTGCGCAAAGTGCCTTTTCTATTTCCGCCAAGCGGTATATAAACATATTCCCTGAACCAAGACGAGAGCGAAATATGCCATCTGCGCCAGAATTCCTTAATATTCTTCGAAATATACGGATAGTTGAAGTTTTCACAGAACTCAAATCCAAACATTTTGCCAAGACCTATTGCCATATCGGAATAACCCGAAAAGTCAAAATATATCTGCATAATGTACGCTAAAGCACCTATCCATGCAAGTACAATATTTAATTTTGCTGCATCAAGCGCATAAACCTTATCAGCGCACGCACCCATAATATTAGCGATTATAAGCTTCTTTGAAAGACCACGAATAAACCTTGAAATACCTGTTGTAATAGAATCTACCGTTGTAACTCTATTATCAATCTGCATTTCTATATCATGATAAATAACTATCGGTCCAGCAATAAGCTGAGGGAAAAGGGAAATATACAACAACACCTTTGCAAAGTTCTTCTGTGCTTTCGTTTTTTGCCTATAAACATCAATTACATAGCTCAACGATTGGAATGTAAAGAACGAAATTCCGACAGGAAGCGCAATATTACCTATTAAATATTAAGACCTGATATTGAATTAATTGAATCCACAAAGAAGTTTGCATACTTGAAATAAATAAGCGTACCTATGTTTATAATAACATCGACAACAAGCAGTAGTTTTTTATTTTGCGAACTTTCAATCATTCTTGCAAACGCATAGTTTACAAGCGATGAAGCAATCATTAAAATAACATATATGGGTTCGCCCCATGCGTAAAACATGAGGCTTGCCACTATAAGTATATAGTTTTTCACCCTATTGCTCTTTATAAATGCTGTCGATAGAAAAACGACAACTAAAAATATGAACAAAAAAGTAGGACTTGAGAATACCATAAACTTCTCCTGATTATCAATAACTCGGTGAATAAACTACAATCGTTTCAACGATACCCGATTCATTGAAATAAAACTGTATTCTTTCCGCCTGAACATCTTCAGGATCATTAGTAGTGCTATATGTCATAAGATTATCCTGCATAAAGTAGTTTTCGCCATATGTGCTAACAACCTCTTCCATTGATGCACCAACCTTAATACCCTTGCTTGTTGAGTACTTATCGCTTGTAATCTCGATACCCTCAATTACATCTTTTCCATCAACGGGGACAGTATAAATAGTAATTCCGTCATATTCAAACGATTTGTCTTCGCCTTCATAAACACAGCTTACAGCAGATGAATATTCATAGTCATCGCCAAGTGCTTCAATTATGTCCTTGCTGTCAACACGAACCCCATAGTTTTTGCCGTCAACAGTAACCATAAGTTCAAGTGAAGTATTTTCTTGTTCTTGTGTCTGTTCAGGCTGTTCTGACTCTTTAACCTGAGGCGTTTCAATTACGACCTGTGTATTTTCTGCCTGCGGTATCTGCGTATTTACAGTATTTTCTGATGAACAACCGCTTACAAAAGCTGTCATAAGAATTGCGCAAACAGCAATAATAAATTTCTTATTCATAAAATTTATCCTTTCTAAATATCCGTATTCGGATACTAATATCATTTATGGTATATTGGATTCTACAGGTTCTTCTGTCGGAATCGGTGTTGGTGTTAAATCAGGTGTTGGTGTTGGAACGACTACGCTTTTATCCGTTGGATCCCACAAATTGCCATTTCTTGGCGGAACAGGCGCTGAGGTTGTCTTTCTCGGTGAACCCTCTACTATTTCAAGAATAGTGCCTGCCGGACAATTATCATAAATGAACTTACAGCCTTCAACTACAAGCCTTATGCAACCGCTTGTAGATGCCTTGCCAATACCTTTTTCGCCATCATAATATTTAGGCATTAACGTCATCGGATCTTTTTCTGAATATAATCCCGAATGTATATAAAGGTTAGGTCTATATTCAACAGCATACTGACACTTGCTTCCAAGCTTAAATGTATGCCAGCGTTCCCTTGAACCTAACTTATACTTGCCTGCAGGCGTTTTAAAGCCTCCATGCGCAACCCTATACCTTTTAACGACTATCGTATAATCATTGTTCTCATCAGCCTTATAAATCGTAAGCGTAAATGAACCCTTTTCAACATATAAATAATAAGGATGATCCTTATCCGCCTTTACCGGTTGTGGCGTAGGCTTGGGAGTTGGCTTAGGCGTAGGCTTAGGTGTTGGTTTTGGTGTAGGCGTTGGCTCAGGTGTCGGTGTTGGGGTAGGTCTTGTCATCTGATACAATGCACTTCCATAAATCGGATGTGGTGGAACAGCAACCTCTTTATCATCAACAACCTGAGTCGGCAACACAAAATTTTCCGTATCTACCTCATTGATATTAGAAATTTCTTCATTATCTATTATTTCAGTATTTATGATTTCTTTACTGCTTTCACCTTGACACGCAATTATCGCAAATAAAAGCACTAATGATAAAAACAACATCAGTATTTTTTTCACAGTAGCCTCCTGTTTTTAAAATAAACAAATTTTATTCTAACATAAACCATATTTTTTGTCAAATTATGCTTATTATTTCGATAATTTATTAATAGCTTGGTGAATATACATGAATTTCTATAATCTTATTTTCACCATCAAGATATAGCTGAATCCTCTCTGCCTGAATATCTTCCGGGGTTCCTGTTGTTGAATAAGTCATAAGGTTGCCCTGCATAAAATAGCCTTCTCCATATGCTTTTATCGCATCGTCTTTTGTCGAGCCAATAGTTATTCCCTTACTTGTTGAATACTTGTTAGTTTTGAGCGCATAATCCTCTACAATGTCCTTTCCGTCAACCGGAACTGTTGATATTATAATATCTTCGTATTCATACTGCTTATCTTCGCCATTATAGACACAGCTTACGGCTGATGAATAAGCATAATCATCGCCAAGCTGAGAAATGATTGCGCTTGAATCTTCCCTAAGTCCGTAAAGCTTTCCATCAACATTGATTTTGAGTTCAAGTCCCTGTTCTGTCTTTTCGTTTTCTGAGCAGCCTGCAAGAATTGCAATTAGCAATATCGCAAATATCAATAAAAAATTCCTTTTCATAATTCCTCCGATATATATTATTGAGCTGGTTTCATCGTCAGCTTCGAAAAATCAAGGTCGGTTACAGGATAATTCATACCGTCAACATCCGAAAAGTGCCACCACTCATTATCAATATACTTGAATCCACAATCAATCATAATGTTTGTCATATAATCAACATTCTGCTTCTCTTCCTCAGTCCAATGCTTATTGTTTCTGTGCGAACTTGAATCGAATGTGTGCATAGGTGACGGATAATGAACTTCCTGCCCTGTACTATCATCTATAAGCGCAATATCAACAGCAGCACCTCTGTTATGATACGATGCATATCTATAAGGATTTCCGATATATCGTGAATCCTGAACAATATCATAAAGCCTTTTCTGAACCCTGAGCGGTCTATAAGCATCGTAAACTTTCATAGTGAAGCCATCAGCTTTGAACTTATCAAATGCTTTTCTAAGCTTCTGCGCTGTAGTTTTCTGCAAAAGCGGAATATCCCTTTCATATACCTTTTCATGCAGGAAATTATCCTCATGCGCAAACAAGAGATAATATACTGCATCAGGAACATAAAGCCTTACATCGACAAGCTCACTTTTAACTATTACAGGCATTCCGTCATCATCATAAACAGGATGACCCATAAGCTCCTCTTTCTGGGCATAAATAACTTCAGGATACGCATAGAGCATAGTATTTACATCTACAAGATAATCCTTATGACAGAACCCCACTCCGCCATTTTCGTTTTCATCAATCTTTATTGCGTAGAAGCTTTCCTTTTCGCCAATAACAGTTACAACCTGTTCATAGCTAATCGTGCTTATAATCCTGCTTTCAGTACTTGAATCTGCCCTTACATTAAGCGTATTTGCCCTTGACTTATACTCAACAGGCGAATCATACATTACAATTTTCCCATTATCAACCGTGGGAGTCGCTGTCGGTTCAACATGCGGAGTTTCTTTAGCTTCTTGAGTATTAGCTGGCTTGTATGGCATAACATCAATAAATCCACTATCTGGATACATATCCTTACAACCGCTGAGCATAGTTAGTGCAGTTATCAGCAAAACTATAAGTTTCCTTTTCATATTTCTCCTTCTTTCAGATAAAAACAATTACTTATTTTTTAACCTCAATATCTGTCGGGTCAATACGTTTTCCGTTCCTTGACGGGATATCGTCAGAAGTCGTTCCTCTCGGTGAACCTTCGACAATTTCAAGCGTTGTGCCTTCTTCACAATTTTCATAAATAAACCTTGCAGCTTCTGTAACCATTCTTAGACAGCCACCAGTTGAAGGCTTTCCTATTCCCTTTTCCCCATCATAATACATTGGCCATAGATTTTTGTTATCCTGACCGCCAAATAATGGCGAATGAATATAAAGCCTGTTATGATATTTTGTGGCGAACTGAGCGTCACCGCCGTCAGGGAATGTATGCCAGCGTTCCTTTTCACCAAGCTTAAAAATACCAGCAGGCGTTTTGTTACCACCATGCGCTATTCTATATTGTTTAACTATGTCTGTATATTCGCCATACTCGTTTGCCTTATAAATCGTCAAAGTGAACGAGCCCTTTTCAACATATATATAATATGGGAATTCTACTTCAACAGTTGGAGTTGGTGTAGGTTCAGGTGTTGGTGTAGGTTCAGGTGTTGGTGTAGGTTCAGGTGTCGACGTCGGAGTTGGCTTTATAACTACCTCGTTTTCATCGTCCGTTTCGACAACACTAATATTTGGATTATCGCAGCCTGAAATTACTGCTGAAATAAACACAAACACAAAAATAATTGCAATAATTTTCAGATTTATTAGTTTCATAATTTATAAGTCCTTTCTGAATATTTTAGGAAAATTTAAACTCACAAATCCATTTTCTATTATAATCATTAATAATTATATTGTCAAACCATTAATTATCGGTTGGGTCTTTCTTTGGATTTGTTAATGGTGGAACAGATTCGGAGTTTGTTCCTCGTGGCGAACCATTAACTATTTCAAGCTTTGTTCCGTCAGGGCAATTTTCATAAATGAACTTTGCACCCTCTGTTACCATCCTTATACAACCACCGCTCGAAGCTGTACCTATTGCCTTTTCACCGTCATAATATGTTCTCCACAACGTATTTTCATCTTGCTGTTCGTACAGCGGAGAATGAATATAGAGTTTATCGCTGTAATGTGATGCGTATTGTGCGAATCCGCCGAGCGGAAATTCGTGCCAACGCTGTTTTTTACCAATTGTGAAAACCCCTACAGGCGTTTTATTTCCACCATGCGCAATTTTGAAGCTTTTGTACGGAACGCTATATTTTCCGTCTTCGCCTATCGTGTATACAGTAAGCGTGAATGTTCCCTTTTCTACATATAAATAATACGGAAATTTTTCTTTTACAACTTCTTCGGCAACATCGACAAATCCTCCGTTATTATTGCTCGTAGTACAGCTTGAAGTAATAAAAATTAGCATCAGGCTTAAAAATACAGATAAAGCTTTTTTCATCTAAGCATATTACCTCCAATAACTTTGTTATATAGATTATAGACATTAGATGTTAAAAAGCTTCATCCTATTTGTAAAAAATATATTAACAATATTTTTTCAGTAAAAATTCTTCCATACTTTCAAGTTCTTCGCACTTAACATAAGAGCAGCCAAGCGTTCTTTCTTTTTTATTTTCTCCGTGAAAATCACTTCCTGCGCTAACGAACAAGCCAAGTTGTTTTGCAAGCGACAGCGCATTTTTCGTATCGCCTGTGTTCATCGACGGATGAAATGCTTCTATTGCATCAAGCCCACTATCTTTAAGCTGATGAACTATTTTATTAACATCGCCATAAACGTTGCATGGGTGCGCAAGTATAGCTACTCCGCCTGCATTTTTTATAAGCTCAATCGCTTTTCCCTGACCTATATGAACGAGTGGGACATATGCCTTGCCGCCGATTGATAGAAATCTATCAAACGCTTCCTTAACAGTTTCAACATAACCTGCATTTTTCATCGCAATAGCTATATGGTGCCTTGTTGGCATATTTATCCCGACATTCTTTTTAATAATTTCAAGCTCGTCTTCTATATCCATATTCAAATATTTAAGATTTTGTACTATACTATCAAACCGCCCCATTCTATCTAACTTTGATTTTTCGATATATTTTTTAATATCCGAATTATTGCAATCTAAGCCTACTCCAACAATATGAATTTCACCTTTTTTAACTTCTGTCGTAATTTCTATCCCTGCTAAAACATCAATTCCGCCTATTTTATGCGCTTCATTTATTGCGTTTTCGCAACCGCACATTTCGTCGTGATCTGTTATTGCAATAATATCTATGCCCTTTTCCTTTGCCATAGCAACGACTTTTTCAGGCGAATATGTTCCATCTGAAAAATTAGTGTGTATATGTAAATCTATCATTTTAAGCCTCCTTTCATTAAATAATAGGCACCGAAAAAGCATTAACTTTCACGATGCCATAAATTCAATTATTCTTTATTAAGGTCAACAGTCTTTACTGTTGATTCACTGTTTTCATCAGCTTTATTGTTTTCAGCGTTTTCCTCGTTATCCTTGTTTTTTCTAACCTTATATTTCTTTTCAGCTATTTCGATATTTTCGCCTCTATATATTGCCGCAAATTCTTCGCCTGTAACAGTTTCATGCTCCATAAGCGCATTCGCTACTCTATCGAGCGCACTCATATCAGAACCAATAGCTTCCTTTGCCCTTGCATATTGTTCTTCAAGAATTGCCCTTACCTCGTCATCAATCGCTTTTGCTGTCGATTCAGAATAGTTAATCTGATGACCAAGCTCCTTGCCGATGAATACTTCTGCCTGACCGCCTAAGAACACAGGGCCAATCTTATCGCTCATACCATATTCAACGACCATCTTTCTTGCAAGGTTGCTTGCCTTCTGCAAATCGCTGTATGCGCCTGTGCTTATATCGTCAAGCGCAACATCTTCTGCAACACGACCGCCGAGCATCATTGCAATTTCATCAAGCAATTTATTCTTCGTTCTATACGAGCTATCCTTTTCAGGCAAAGTCATAGTATAACCGCCTGCCATACCTCTCGGTATAATTGAAACTTCATGTATAGGATCGTTGCCCTTGAGCTTGAGCGCAACGATAGCATGGCCTGATTCATGATAAGCTGTAAGCTTCTTTTCATCGTCGAGTATTACTCTGCTCTTCTTTTCAGGGCCAACAATTACTCTTGTTATAGCCTCTTCAACCTCCGACATATTTATCTGAGTCTTATTATATCTTGCTGCAAGAATTGCCGATTCATTAAGCACATTTTCAAGGTCTGCGCCTGTGAAACCGGGAGTCATCTTTGCAAGTGTCTTGAGGTCAACATCATCACCAAGCTTCTTGTTCTTTGAGTGAACCTTGAGTATTTCTTCTCTGCCCTTAACATCAGGATAATTAACAACTATCTGTCTATCAAATCTGCCCGGTCTTAAAAGTGCAGGGTCAAGAATATCAGGTCTATTAGTTGCTGCGATAACGATTATGCCCTCGTTTGTAGCAAAACCGTCCATTTCAACGAGCAACTGGTTAAGTGTTTGTTCCTTTTCATCGTGTCCACCGCCGAGACCTGCGCCTCTTTGACGACCTACAGCATCAATTTCATCAATGAAGATTACTGACGGTGCACTCTTCTTTGCAGTACCGAACAAATCACGAACACGTGATGCACCAACACCAACGAACATTTCAACAAAATCAGAACCCGAAATTGCAAAGAACGGAACATCAGCTTCGCCTGCAACAGCCTTTGCAAGCAACGTCTTACCTGTACCTGGAGGTCCAACGAGCAATACGCCCTTAGGAATCCTTGCGCCCATATCCGTATATTTCTTAGGAGCTTTGAGGAAGTCTACAACTTCTTTAAGTTCTTCCTTTTCTTCATCCTCGCCTGCAACATCGTTAAATGTAACTTTCTTTTTCCTGTCAATATTTGTCTTTGCTTGACTCTTTGCAAAGTTCATAGCCTTGCTTGCGCCGCCGCTCTGCTGACGCATAATAAATATTACTATACCAATCATTGCTGCAAGCAAAAGAACCATACTTGCTATTTCATAGAATGAAATGCCTGACGGAATATTTATCTGCAATTCAAACGGATAATCCTTTGCGCTGACTAAATCTGCAGAAATTCCGAGTTTCTTAGCGACGATAGCCCTAATATCATTCTGAAATACTTCAGATGAAGTAATAGTAGTATTATAATCGTACTGTCCGGGGAATCTGTCGGGATTCTTTACAACGGAATCAGTTTTTTTCAATGCAACGAGCCTTGTTCCTGTAACCTGAACTTTAGCAATTTCGTCTGCTTCAACCTTCTGAAGGAACTCGTAATAAGTAATTTCCTTTTTTTCGCCGCTCAGGTTCAAGCCACCTGTTGCAAGTATTATAATCAATACAAAAATAGCAACATAAATAAGAGCTGTACTAAATTTCTTCAATAATCTATCCTCCGTTAAAAAAATTTTCATATGCTAACTATAATATAATAACATATTGTTTGAAAGTGTTCAAACATTTATTTAAAAAATTTTATTACAAATTTGTTAATTTAAAATAAACTAAATAATTTTAAAAAAATTTTCATTAAATCTATTTATATTTTTGCCAATAAATAGTACAATTATATTGTTCATATTTGAAAAGATTCAAGAGGTGTTTTACTATGTGTGGAATAGTTGGATATATAGGAAATAAACAAGCAAGTCCTATTCTTCTCGATGCGCTCGAAAAACTCGAATACAGGGGCTATGATTCAGCAGGAATAGCAGTAATTGATAATAACAAAATTAATATTAAAAAATGTATTGGCAAAATTGAAAATTTGCGTTCACTCGTTGCAAATGACGAAAAGAATGGCTCCCACATTTATGGCAATGTCGGAATAGGTCATACTCGTTGGGCAACGCATGGCAAACCGTCAGATGTAAACTCTCATCCCCACATTTCACAGTCGGGAATGGTCGCAGTTGTACATAACGGCATAGTTGAAAATTATATGGAGCTTCGCACATTCCTTGAAAGCAAAGGCTATAAGTTCGTATCTGATACAGATACTGAAATTATTGTTCAACTCATAGATTTTTATTATACAGGCGACCCGGTTGCTGCAGTAAGGCAGGCAATTTCAAGGCTTTCAGGCTCATATGCGCTTGGAATAATGTTCGCCGATTATCCGTGGCAGCTTATCGCATTCAGGAAAGGCAGTCCGCTTATAATAGGGCTTTCAGATGGCGAAAATTATATCGCTTCCGATATTCCTGCAATTCTTGAACATACAAAAAAGATTATAAGGCTTGGTGAACAGGAGCTTGCAGTTATAACAAGCGAGAGCGTTTCAGTATTCAATAGCTTTGGCGAACGCATCCATAAAGAAGTTCAGGAAATTACATGGAATATAGATGCCGCACAAAAAGGCGGTTATGAGCATTTCATGATTAAGGAAATTATGGAACAGCCAACTGTTATTAAAAATACTGTTAGTCCACGAATTTCAGCATCGGCAATTGATTTAGGGCTAAAAAATATTACGGATAAAGATTTTAGGCGTATAACAAATGTCGTAATCGTTGCGTGCGGTTCCGCATACCATGTAGGAGTCGTTGCAAAAATGCTTATTGAAAAATATGCACGAATCCCCGCAAGGGCAGAAATCGCTTCTGAGTTTAGGTATTCAGACCCTATGGTCAACGAAAATACTTTGACAATAGTTATAAGTCAGTCTGGCGAAACGATAGATACGCAGTATGCAATGCGTGAGGCAAAATCAAAAGGTTCTAAGACGCTTTCAATAGTCAATGTTGTGGGAAGCTCT
The DNA here is from genome assembly GCA_902797145.1 of uncultured Eubacteriales bacterium. GTDB lineage: Bacteria > Bacillota > Clostridia > Christensenellales > CAG-138 > RUG14239. The sequence continues at coordinate 9,995 of CADBRR010000023.1, forward strand.
ATCGCAAGCGAAAGCGATGATGTTATATACACATGGGCTGGCACAGAAATTGCAGTTGCTACAACAAAAGCATATAGCGCACAGCTTGCAGTTTCATATTTGCTCGCATTCCATATAGCAAAATGTCGTGGATGTATAGGCGAAAAGGAAGAACAAGAGCTTATTTCTGAGCTTGAAAGAATACCTGATGATATAGAAAAACTGCTTGAAGGCAAGAATCAAATTCAGTTTATGGCATCAAAATATTTTAATGCGCAGAGTATATTCTTTATCGGCAGAAATATCGACCATGCGCTTGCGCTTGAAGGCTCGCTCAAGCTTAAAGAAGTGTCATATATACATTCTGAAGCATATGCCGCAGGCGAACTCAAACATGGCACAATCTCGCTTATTGAAGACGGAACGCTCGTAGTTGCGCTCGCAACATATATGCCATTGTTTGAGAAAACAGTTTCAAACATCAAGGAAGTAAAGGCTCGTGGCGCACAGGTAATCGCAATTACATCAGATAACACAAGTATCCCCGAAGATGTTGCAGACAACGTTGTTTATATACCATCAGGATATAAATACATCGAACCTATGCTTTCAATAATTCCGTTGCAGCTTTTTGCTTACTATGTTGCGGCAAATCGTGGTTGCGATATAGATAAACCGAGAAATCTTGCAAAATCAGTTACAGTTGAATAATAAATCAAGTGGCGAACCGCTCAAGTTCGCCACTTTTTTCATCAATAACCAGTATTTAAAAAGTGTTGATTGAAGTATCTTGAAAGCTTTGAAAGCTCTTCATCGACTTTATTTACACCTAAACGCTCCGCAAGCGTATCCACGTCAGAAAACAAGTTGGTTCCAAGTCCCAGCCTTTCCCCATCTATTTCACATCCAAGCGCTGCAAGCGTTGTCGGGAACATATCAAACGCAAGAAATTCACGGTTCTTGCTCTTGTTCGTTTTTATTGCAGAATTTATAAAACAATTATAAACTCGCCTATCGTAATCAGGATGATTAGGCGTTATATTCCTCTGAATATAACCATTATCCATAGTACAATGATCCCCTGTCATAACAATAGTCGTGTTTTCATAGAACGGTTGCGATTGTATCCACTCAATAAAACTACCTACCTGTATGCTTGAACAGCGGATAACGTTTTCATACTGCTCTTCATACTCATCATCGCATAAATCGCACTTATAACCTGCAACATGGTGCGTGTCAACGGTCAGCATTGTGAATGCAAACGGCTCGCCTGTACGCTCTGATTCTTTTGCCATATTGGTAATTTTGAGCTTTGCATATTCAAATAAATGCTCGTCTTCCATTCCCCACCATACCCAGTAATCATCAGGAATTATGCCATCTTCTCGTGCTGTATATATATCGAACACATCATCAACGCCATGCGATAAAAAATAACGTTTTCTTCCGCCATACTCCGCATTTGAACCAACCATAAGCGCTTGATGATAACCGTTTTTATTAAGTATCGTATTTAAAGTTGTAACGTTTGGTAATATAGTTACGTTTTCACCGAAATTGTTCTTGTCAATATTGTTTGCAAGCTTTAAAGGAAGTCCCGAAGTCTGGCTTGTCATTGCGCCTATTGTCCATGTTCCGCCAAATATCGGCCTTGCACCGCCAACTCCGCTATGCTGTGAAAAGTTCGTGTTTTCCTTAGCAATTTCATAAAGCTCAGGTATCAGCTCATAAGGCTCTGCACCGCCATTTTCAACAGACATAAATGTGTTTTCCATCGATTCAAGATATATATAAATTAGATTTCGCTTTTTTTCAGGGAAAACAATATTTATATTATCAGGGTCTATGTATTCATCTTCAAATATCGTTGTCTGTTGAGTTAAAGCAACAACATACTGCGGAAGCCCCGTCATATTGCTTGCGCTTATTAGCGTTAAAGCGGTAAGTACAATACACGCTATTGATGCAAATACATTTGAAAACGGATATAACCTAATTCTTCGCTTTTCGTTTATCGTCATAACGATATTCGATTTAGGCACGAACCATATTATAAAACAAATAAAAGCAGAAACCATTATTGCAGGAATAAACGAGTTTTTAAGATAATTCATAATCAAATCCGACTGAACGCCATTCACGCCGGAAAACAGCGAAAACAGTATCGAATCAAAGCCCGTATTTCCATAAATATCCGTGTACCACTTTGCTGCCATAAGGAGTATAAAGCCTATGGTTACAAGAAGCGATAGAATTATTTTAAGCGTTAAATGCTTTTTATTTCTTTGTATTTTTTTCGTCTTCATTTTCTTTATTCTCTTCAATCCTGACCTTAACGTGCTTTGAATAAATCGAAACAGCAAATGCAGCTATAATCGTAAGCGGAATAGCAATAAGCAAATAATAGAGCATTTCTCTTGGATTCATATCGGTAATATTTCCCTGAATCAAGAAGTTATCAACATGAAGTACACAAACCTTTATCAAAAACGCACAAGTGTTTATAAGCAAATTCATAAACGCATAAAGGAATATGAAACCACGAGTATCAAGCTTTTTTTGAGTAATCCTTTCAAACATATACACCGCAAGCAATGCAGGGAAGAATAAACATATAAATGCTATCATAATAAATTTTTCCTTTCTGCCTTATGATTTATAAAGGCTCATCATTTTATTTAATCTTAAAATCATCTCGCTGCGAAGATGGTCGGGCGCAATTATCTCAATGTTTTCACCAAACTGAGATATCCACGATATAAGCCCTATTCCTACTGAAGCCTTTACAGAGAAAATAAAATGCTCCATTCCATCACGCTTGGGGATTATATCGTTTCCGAACCTGTCAAAAACATCGTTGAGAATTGCGTTTGAACACCTTAGCGTTACATTTTCAACAGCTCCACCGTACATATTATAACATTTTCTCGCATAATCCGCTATATTAAAGCTTGATTTGTACTCGCTGACCTGCGAAAAATGCCGCCACGCCATAGGCTCTATGCGTACATTCTTCATTCTGTCAAGCCTAAAATGTGTAAGGTCGTCACGCTCATCCATGTTGCAAACAAGGTAATACTTGTCCTGCTCCCATATCATTGCGTATGGGCTTACCCTGTATCGCCTTCCATGACGCTGAATTACATCTCGCCTGTTCAAATCCCTTTTATAATACGAAAACGATATCCGCCTGCATTTTGAAATTGCTATGTTTACTGCCTCAATTATTGTAAATATTTCCTCATTGTCATTCTTGACAGTTGCAATGTTTGATTGTTGTAATATAGCCTCCGCTTGATAAACGCTCAGATAATCCATAAGCTTCGAAACAAGCTCTTGCGTTCGCTTATCCGATATAAAAGAGGCGGATTGAACAGCCGATATGAGTATCCTAATTTCAGCAAGCGAGAACTTGCGTTTGTCAAGGAAATATCCGCTTGTCGTCTTTTTGATGTCAAGCCCGTATTCTACAAGCGCATCAATATCACGATAAAGTCCCTTGCGTTCGGCAGAAATTCCCAGTTTTTCGAGCATATCAACGAGCTCATTTACACTCACACGATGCTCAGAGTCGGTGTTTTTATGGAATAAATCCGATAAATATAACGGTTTAAGTTTTGTATTCGACATTTTAACTCCCCATTCGTAGATTCTTCTTATTATAACATATCATTCGTATTATTAAAATAAAATTTAATCTTTTTTTGTTTTAAGAACAATGTTTTAAAAATTCTTACTTTATTTTTTCAAAATGTAGTGTAATTTTCCAATTTTATGGTATAATATCAGTAAGATTAAAATCGGTTAATATAATTCAAGGAGGATTTATATAAATGCAGTATTCAAAAGAAGTAGAAGAAATGACTTGCGTTGCTAAGGGTGCAAGGCATGAACCTGCTCCCATACCCCAGGAGGGCAATTGGACAAAAGCAAAATTTATTGAAGATATCAGCGGTCTTACACACGGCGTAGGCGCTTGCGCTCCCCAGCAGGGCGCATGTAAGCTCACACTCAACGTTAAAAACGGAATTATCGAAGAAGCTCTCGTAGAAACAATCGGTTGCAGCGGTATGACACATTCAGCTGCTATGGCTTCAGAAATTCTCGTTGGCAAAACAATCCTTGAAGCGCTCAATACAGACCTCGTATGCGATGCTATCAATGTTGCAATGCGTGAATTGTTCTTGCAGATAGTTTATGGCAGAACACAGAGTGCATTCTCAGATAACGGTTTGCCCGTTGGCGCAGGCCTTGAAGACTTGGGTAAGGGTCATAGATCACAGGTCGGCACAATGTATAGCACAAAGCTCAAGGGCGCAAGATACCTTGAAATGAAGGAAGGCTATGTTATGGAACTCGGCCTTGATGAGAACGATGAGATTATCGGCTATAAGTTCGTAAACCTCGGCAAGATGATGGAAGACATCACAACAAAGGGCATCGACCCCGATAAGGCTTTCTTGAACAACGTAAAGACTTACGGCAGATTTGACGAAGCTGTAAAGAAGATAAACCCGCGTAAGGAATAATGGAGGTTTAATATGGCTACATTTGAAGGTTATGAAAGAAGAATAGATAAAATAAATAAAAAGCTCGAAGAAGTAGGTTTTGAAAGTCTCGAACAGGCAAACGAGCTTTGTCTTAAAAACGGCATTGACGTTCGTGAAATCGTAAACGGCGTTCAGGAAAGCGTTTTTGAAAATGCAGTATGGGCTTATACATTGGGTACAGCAATCGCACTTAAAAAGGAAGTTAAGAACGCTGTTGAAGCTGCTGAAAAAATCGGTGAAGGCTTGCAGGCATTCTGCGTTCCCGGTTCAGTTGCAGACCAGAGAGCAGTAGGTTTAGGTCATGGTAACCTCGCAGCAATGTTGCTTTCAGATGATACAAAGTGCTTCGCATTCTTGGCAGGTCATGAAAGCTTTGCAGCAGCAGAAGGCGCTATCGGTATCGCAAAGTCAGCAAATAAGTCAAGAAAGACTCCGCTTAAAGTTATCCTTAACGGTCTTGGCAAAGATGCTGCATATATCATTTCAAGAATTAACGGATTCACATTCGTTGAAACAGAGTTGGATCGTTTCACAGGCGAACTTAAAGAGATTTCAAGGAAAGCTTTCTCAACAGGCGAAAAGGCAGCAGTTCTCTGCTATGGCGCTGATGACGTAAGCGAAGGCGTTGCAATTATGCAGCGTGAAAATGTTGACGTTTCAATTACAGGTAACTCAACAAACCCGACACGATTCCAGCACCCCGTTGCAGGCACATATAAGAAGTGGTGTATCGAAAACGGTAAGAAGTATTTCTCAGTAGCTTCAGGCGGCGGTACAGGCAGAACGTTGCACCCCGATAATGTTGCAGCAGGCCCCGCAAGCTATGGTATGACAGATACAATGGGCAGAATGCATGGCGATGCTCAGTTCGCTGGTTCATCATCAGTTCCTGCTCACGTTGATATGATGGGTCTTATCGGTATGGGTAATAACCCCATGGTTGGCGCAACAGTTGCACTCGCAGTTGCTGTTGAACAGGCGCTCAATAAGTAATTCGAATAAATAATAATATTTTAGCCGTTCAGGTAGAACCCGAACGGCTGTTTTTATGGGAAAATTGTAATTGATTCATCAATGCGCAAGTTTGTAAGCATCATTTTATGAAAAGTATCTTGTAAAGTATATAAAATCAGCTTTATAATTACAAAAAGACTTCCCGTCGAGAAGTCCTTTTTATTACAGATGAAAAACCTTATCATCTTTAATATTGTATCTTTCCATCAATTCATATTCGTGCTTTTGCACAATAGCCGCAAATCCAACTAAAACCATATTAAATACAAATAATGATAGTACACCAAATATTAGCACTATAGCAAATGTTAATGAATCAAATTCGTTGTTGCCAAGACCTTCAATTAGTACATCTCCCTCGCCGAGCCTTATCGAAATATAAATTGACATTATTATATTGAATATAAATAAATATCCTGACCCTCTTTTTATTTTTTCATATATAATAATCTCACTCCCTTCGATTATTATTTTATCACTATAACTATAATTTGCCAACACTTTAGTATAATATTTTGTTTGAATTATTGTTATATTATATCTATAGAGATTATTTTTAAGGAGTGGTATTTATGGATGTAGGTACGAGAATAAAAAAGCTTAGAGAACAAAAGGGAATTACAGTAAATAAACTCGCAAACCTCAGCGGAGTATCACAAAGTTATCTGCGTGATATTGAGCTTTTAAAGAAGCAGCCAACGATTGAATATCTTGAATATATATGTTTTGGACTTGGAATAACTTTAAACGACTTTTTCAATATTGACAATAACAAAAGCGAGCTTGATGAAGCCATAAACAAGCTAAATGATAAGCAAAGAGCGCTCCTTATTGACTTTTTAAAATCATTATAGTATCATTAACAGAGATTTATATATGATGAGGTAAATTTAATGCAAATAAAGATAAAGTATCACAATAAGAACATAGATAAAATAACAGCGATAGAAAAAGGTGATTGGATAGATCTTCGTGCTGCTGAAACGGTCGAGCTAAAAACCGGAGAATTTAGGACAATATCGCTCGGAATATCGGCAGAACTTCCGCAAGGCTACGAAGCGCACGTTGCACCGAGAAGTTCCACATTCAGCCGTTACGGAATAATCCAAACAAACGGAGTAGGAATAGTCGATAACTCCTACTGTGGCGATAACGATTTGTGGATGATGCCTGTATATGCAGTTCGTGACACGATTATAAGGGAAAATGACAGAATTTGTCAATTCAGACTAATGAAAAAAATGGAACCTGTTTCGTTTTCGGAAGTTGAAACGCTTGGAAACAGCGATAGAGGCGGATTCGGCTCAACAGGCAAATAAAATATATCGGGGAGGTAAGAACCTCCCCCGATTCATTTATTCACTTATTTATTAAATGGTTCAAACCTAACTGGGAACCATTCAACAATAACTCCCCACTTCGTTTCGTCAATAACATTGCCGCTTATATCGAACCTAAAAATATATTCAGACTCCACCAAATCAAACGGTCTTGAATTATAAACTGCATAGCTGATTGCATCAATATACTTTACCTGCTGATGAATATTTCCGTCACGGAAATATAACTGGCCTGCCCTTGCATGTTTTGTAATGTTGACCGCACTTAAATTTCCGTTTTCGTCAAGCACAAGCAAAGCAGAATCGTAAATTTCCCTTACTTTCTTGAGTGCCTCGCCATCGTTTAAGGTAATCGGTAATTTCTCTGCATCCTTTTTTTCATCAAATATCAATCTATTAATATCCCCAGTTATATCATCGTCCTTGAACACCTTTATCGCCATTGCGCTTATATAAACTTTGCCGTCAATATTGAGAATATCCTGCGGATAATATCTTATTCCATCAATATCGAAAGTCTTTTGCTCGATTGTTTTGCCATCATCTGACATAAAAACTACCTGACCTTTTTCATAATTACCGAGCTTTACAAGATAGCCATTTTTATATTTGCAGGCAGATTCAGGAGCCATATCAACAGGATAATGATTTTTAATATGCCATATAGGTTCTCCGTCTTTATTTATTTTAATCATTGTAATATAACAATCATTATCTTCATAAATTCTTCCGAAGAGTGTAACACCGTTTTCATCAGCATAAACTGCACAGCTTGAATATGTAAACGGATAATTTATAGCATACGTTGCAGAAGTCTTGCGCCAGAGAACATTACCGTCATTATCAAACAATTCGATTATGAACTGTTTTTCACCCTTGTAATTATATTCGTTCGTATCCCTATCCACATATGAAACGCCATAAACATATGTTCCATAACTCGTTTGAGTATATCTCGGCTTTTCGCCATATGTGTTCCATGCGTTGTCAAAATATGTCCATTCAACCTCAGAATTAACTATTTTTTCGATTTTAAGCCCTTTATAGCGTTCAATCAGGTAATCATTGTTTTCCGCATCGACATAATTTATTATATCCGTTGTCTTAATTCCGTTATGAACTGCAAGCAGCCTATCAGCAACATAATTGTTCCATAGATTTGCAGTTTCTTCACTTCCTACGATGTTTGTCAGATTTGTAACTGAAACATTAAGGGTTATTTTCTCAATAATCTCCTCCGTCTTTTCATAGGAAAATGTGCCAAGCTTAATATCCTTATAAACCTTTTTTGTTTCGTCCCTTGTTAGTCCCTCAAGCGGAAGTTCGTTTTCCTTGAAAAACTCAATAGCTTCGTTGTACTCATTCGCCTCAACAGTCGTTGCAACAGTAAAGCTAAGTAAAAGTATAAACGCAAGCGCATAGATAGCATATTTAAATGTAACATATTGCCTGCTTATAGGCTTTTGAGCTTGACGAACATTATTAAGTACACGATTTTTGAAATTTTCTGTTACTTGAACATTATCAAATGCTCTTTTATAGCTAAATTCTTTGCTCATAACTGTTCATCCTCCTTTAAAAACGGAATAAGCTTTTTCCTTGCTCTGATGAGCCTTGAACCTATCGTGTTTTCGTTTTCTCCGAGCAAACGTGCAATTTCCTTAATCGTATAACCCTCATAATAATGAAGGTAAACACACGTTCCGTACTTTTTAGGAAGTTTTTTAACCGCATCGAGAATTTCCATACTCTCATAATCAGGTGTTGCCCACATATCCTCTTTAAACTGAGCATTTCTTTTTCGCCACGGTGACAGCACGATGTTCCTTGTTTTATTTATGGTTACACGAATAAGCCATGCGATAATGTTGTTTTCATCTTCAAAATCACGCTTTTCGAGCATTTTCATAAATGCGAACTGAACAGCATCCTCTGCATCAGCTTGATTTTGCGTGTCCTGATACGCAATACGAAGCAGCATTGGCGCATAACGCTCAAACGATTTTTCAATGAGTTCATTGTCAACGATTATTTTCACACTCTTACCTCCGCAAGTTTAACCTATTCATAATATAAACAATTCAAATGAGCAAATTTGTGCAAAACATATTAAATTTTTCTAAATTTTTCTGCGCCTTTATCTTTGAGCCACTTTCTCAAAACAAATGTTGCAACCGAATAAATTATAACGAACATATAACCTGCAACAGTCGGTTTCATCCACAATTCAAGGCATAAGAATAACAGAATAGCAAACAGCAAAACGCTTGCAAAGGTCAAGCCGAACATAGTTATAAGTATAGGCGTACCCTGTTTTATAACCTCCTGTTCATTCGTCCAATCGAGCTTAGGTCGCTTTATGTTTTCATAAAGTCCGAAATGCGCACTCATAACAGAATACGTTATCGTCATAAGATAGATAGAAATTATATCGAACACATTATTGCACATACTTATGCAAATCAGCGTCGATGAAATAATTGCAGTAGGAATAGTTATAGTAAGATTCAATAGAATCTTTGCATTAAAAATATCCATCGCCTTTATCGGAAGCGATTTTTTAAGCCACAACTGTTTTCCCTCAAGTGAAATTGATGACGATGTCGTGCAGGCCATTGAAATCATTGCGCACACTAAAAACCCAAGCACCGGAGCCATAACCGACGCAAGTATATCTGCGCCCATCTCGTCACGAATAGAACCTACTCCGTCACGGCCAAAGAATATCATTACAGGCACAACTATTGCCATAACTGCACCTATAAAAGTGTTCATAACATAAGTTGGAGAAGCAAAATAACGCTTAACCTCCTGCTTATATAAAACCTTTGTTTGCGAACCTGAATCGGATTTATAGCTTCTTTTATGCTTTGTAACAGCACCAGATGTAAGCATTGTAATAAGCCTTTTATAAATCTTTGTTATAAACATAACTGTAAGAATTCCCGACAAAGCATTTACACCTATTACAAGCAAAATGCTAATAATATCGAAATCAAGTGCTTTTATAAATATTTTCGTTATAATGGAAGACGAAATCAGCTTAAACAATCCCGAATTTACATAATCATCTGATGCTATGCTCTGCTGCATAAAATAAATGTAACCAAACAGAACGATAAACGAAAATAAAATTGTTATTATGTTCTTTCGTTTAAGCTTTGAAGTTATTTTGCTCAACAGAATGCCTATAAGCGTGCCTATCATAACGGGCAGAATCGGAATAATCAGCGTCAAAATAGCCATTGATAAAAGCACAATTAAATCTATCCCGTTATAAATAAAATAAACAATAGTTGCGGCAACCGATATTATTGCATCGAAAATAAGGTTATATGTATACTGCAAAAACAGCTTTGATATAACTATATCGCTCGTTTTTATAGGCATTGATAATAACAAATCGTTATCAAGCCCTGCAAAGAGACCTCGACTCGATGCAAACAGAGAAGAAAACAAAGTCATAAGTGTTCCCGCAGTTAAACTGAATGCAAGTATCATCTTCCCGTTACCGTTTAATTTCATTACCATACCTGCACCCATAAACATTAAAAACATAGATATAAACAGTATCGGATAAGCTAATATCGACTGCCTGAATCTTTTTCTATATTCTCTTTGCTTTTCGGGCTCTTTTTCCATCTTCATCTTGTTATATGAAAACAGATTGAGATAATTGATTTTAATTATCGACTTTAAGTTGTAGAATTTATCGTTCATTACGCTATTTCCTTTCATCATAATGAACCGTCAAGTTCAAGGAACAAGTCTTCAAGCGAATAATCGTCAGCATTTGTTTTATTATATCTTCGTTTAATCTCTTCAAAATCGCCCGAAACGATAAGTTTTCCCTCCTTAATAATACCAATCTTGTTGCAAAGCTTTTCTGCAACAGGAAGTACGTGCGTTGAAAAGAAAATTTTTGTTCCTTGCTTGCATAAATCTTTCATTATAGTCTTTAATGTGTGTGATGCTTTCGGGTCAAGCCCTACAAATGGCTCATCAAGCACGAGCAATGACGGTTTATGTACAAGCGCAGCAATAATACAAATCTTCTGCCTCATGCCATGTGAATATGATTCTATAAGCTCATCAAGATGCTCTGTCATATCAAACATTTGGGCATAATTATATACCGTCTTTTCACGTTCTTCTTTTTCTACTCCATATATTCCTGCAACAAAATTTATGTATTGCTCGCCTGTAAGGTATGTATATATGTCTGGATTGTCAGGTATATACGATATCCGTTTTTTGTATTCAATAGAGTTTTCACGTACCGATATTCCATCAAGCATTATATCACCCTCTTCAAAGTCGAGTATGCCGACAACGCACTTTATTGTTGTTGTCTTGCCTGCCCCATTGAAACCGATAAATCCGAAAATATCGCCGTCTTCAACAACAAGATTAAGATTATCTACTGCTTTTTTATCTCCCTTATATGATTTTGAAAAATTCTTGATTTCAAGCATTTTGTTATTCCCTTCTGAATATTTGAATAGTTGTAAATATTATAACAGTTTATCAATCAAAATAAAATACATATTCAAGCTTTTTTTATTATCATATTCTTTTCAAAAAAAGAAATGCCCGAAAGCATTCAGGCATTTCCGATATTATATTCAGTTATGAATTTTCATATTACAGGCTCTTAGGCTGTTCTGAAAGCTTTGCAACGTATTCAAGAATCTTCTGTACGTCAAGTGTTTCAATCTTGCCGTTTCTGTCTACGTCTGCTACCTTCTGCTGGTCTGCT
>CADBRR010000024.1 GCA_902797145.1 uncultured Eubacteriales bacterium
AGGACAAGACGATTTGTGATATCTTAAATGAACTTTACAAAAATAAAATAAATCTAATAAATAATGATTTTATAAAGAACAACACTCAAGTTAATTTTAAAGTTTTATTTGATGTTTTTGAATGTAATGGTGATAGTCTAAAAAAGAATGAAATAGTTGAAAAATACTATGAGTATGTAGTTAAAAACGAAGGTAAAAACCTCGGTTTTTCAATTAAAAAACTTCGTGAATCATTGTTGAATCATATAAGCAATGTCAAAAACAAAAAATATGATACCGTAAGGTCTAAACTTTATTCGTGGTTGGATTTTGTTATCTATATGAGTTATTCTGAGGATAGAATTAATTGCTTTGTGAGTAAACTTAGAATGAGTAATAATGAGGATGAAAAAGAAAAGCTTTATGAAGATGAAGCCAAAACTTTATATCGGCAAACTTCTGGTAAAATAGCAAAGCTTATTAAATATGCAGAAAAGGTTCAAGATAAATATGAGGTTAAAAAGCTTTGCCTTGATAAAAACACTCAAAATGAAATAGAGAAAAATTTTAATTCGAAATCTATTGCCACAGAAGCCTCGTTGTTTACGAAAATGGTTTATTTTCTAACATTGTTCCTTGAGACAGGCGAAATAAATACTTTCATTTCAGAGGTAAGGAAGCACTTGAGCGATATTTATAGCTTTGTAACAATAGCAAGTGATAAATCTGTAGCTGTAGATATTAATTTCAAAGAAAATTATGGAAAAATACTTGCTGCTAAAAATCTTGGGAAGATACTTGACGAACTGTTGATTCTAAATAGAATAGCAAGAATGAAAAATGAAGATGATATTATGACAAAAATAGTTATGTTCAAGGATGCTGCAAAGATGTTAGGCACTAAATATAACGATGAAGAGCTTATAAAGGAACTTCGTGAATTGCTTGATTCGAAGAAAAATGGCAAGGGTAAAAATGGAGTCAGAAACTTCATTATAAACAATGTTATAAAGTCAAGAAGATTTCAATATATAGCAAAATATTGTAATATGGATAACATAAATAAAGTTGCTAAGAATGAAACTGTTATGAAAATTGTATTTGATGATATAATGAAGAATAATCCGGAGCAGCTTAAGAAATATTATATTGCAATAGAGCGTAAAGAGCCGCATGATGATGACGAAATGAAACGCAGCTTGCTCACGAGCATTATGGAAATAAAGTTTGAAAGCTTTATGGATGTTGTGCAGAATCCAAGGACAGCAAAGGATATAGAGAAAAAAGAAAAATACACAGCGCTTATTTCACTTTATCTCTATGCACTTCACAGACTTGCTAAAAAACTTGTGAGTATTAATTCAAGATATGTAATTGCTTTTGCAAGGTTAGAACTTGATAGTTATATGTTACTAAAAATAAAATTAAATACGACACGTAATCTTGATGAGTTTTTCAGCCTTGTAAATAAATTTGTCAATGATCATAAAAAAATAGCGGCTATAAAGCACATTGATGATAATATTAAGAAATCAAATGCAACAGCAGTAAAGCAATTTAGAAATACTGTTGCGCATTTAAATGCTATCGGAAATATATATAAGTATATAGATGATAAAAACAAATATGCTTTTGAAACATATTTTCAGCTATATCATTATTTAGTTCAATGTGACGTTATAAATCGTTGCACGAAAAATAATAAAGTAGATAAAGGATATTTCCCTAATGTTAAAAAATATAAGACATACTGTAAAGACTTGACAAAAGCGCTTTGCGTACCATTTGCCTATAATATTCCGAGATTTACAAACCTAACTATTGAGGATAAATTCGATATGTATGTTGATGATGTGGAGGATATCAATAAAAATGATTGATTTTTATTTATATTGCTTGACAAAATTTAGTGGAAAGTATATAATACAAGCATTGACATAATGTTAATAAATATTACTATACCTGTCAGTTTTTTACTACTCAAGGGTTTGCGAACTGTGTTAAATCGGATGGGTCTAAAACTATTACTGTCTCCTTTAATATTTTAGGCTAGTTTGAGAACTGTGTTAAATCGGATGGGTCTAAAACACAAGCAACAATATTGTGCTAATTTCTTTTGTTTGAGAACTGTGTTAAATCGGATGGGTCTAAAACTATCCCACGACAAAGCCATTAACTCTCCCTGTTTGAGAACTGTGTTAAATCGGATGGGTCTAAAACCAACCACTTCCTGCAGCTTTAATGTGTTCAGTTTGAGAACTGTGTTAAATCGGATGGGTCTAAAACTTACACTTTAAAAGTGTCCCCACTGTACAAGTTTGAGAACTGTGCTAAATCAAAAAGAAAATAACTTTTGATAGGAACTTAGAATTTAAAAGATGAGAATTTATATCAAATAAAATAAAACTACTATACCCGTCCTTTTTAATAGACATAAAACAATACCCATGAAAAAGACATGGGTATTTGTTGTATGGAGAATGGCTATAATAAAAACATAATCTAAGGTAAAAAATAATAAAAATATTCGGTTTTGCGGTTGCAAAAAAGCCTATAATGTGGTAAATTATATGTAGTTGAAAAATCCAAAAATATCCTCTGCATTGATGAAAGAGAGTAGTGGACTTTGTTTTAACAGAGATATATGGCATTTGCTGAGAGCTATATTTAAATGATGAGTTTACGAAGGACACTTTCGGAGCGTGAGGCGTGTTAGTCTGCGTGAAAGGCTAATGAGTGGAGCGTAAAGCTCAATTAGGGTGGCACCACGGGTATCTCGTCCCTATATCGGTATTGTTGTATATTGATAGGGTACGGGAATTTTTTTGTATTATAGATATGAGAGGTGAATAAAATGGCAGTACAAGCCCCGAAAGGCACGAAGGACGTTACTCCACAGGAGAGCTATAAATGGCAGTATGTCGAGGCGATTGCGAGGGACGTTTGCAGAAAGTATGGAATAAATGAAACGAGAACACCTGTATTTGAACATACAGAACTGTTTTTGAGAGGTGTTGGCGATACAACTGATATCGTTCAGAAAGAAATGTATACATTTGATGATAAGGGCGGTAGAAGTATGACACTTAAGCCCGAAGGAACAGCAGGCGCAGTTAGAATGATGATTGAAAATAAGCTGTTCAATGAGGCACAGCCGACAAAAATGTATTATTTGAGCGCACCTGTATTTAGATATGAGCGACCGCAGGCAGGAAGATTGAGAGAGCATCACCAGTTCGGAATTGAGATATTCGGCGCACCTAAAGCAAGCACCGAAGCAGAGCTTATAGCAATTGCGCTTGAAATGATAAGCAGAGTTGGCATTAAGGGTTTGTCAGTAAATATAAACAGCATAGGCTGTGAAAAGTGCAGACCAGTATACAATGAAAAGCTCAGGGAATACTTTAAGGGACATATTGATGAACTTTGTACAACTTGCCATACAAGGCTTGAAAAGAATCCGCTTAGAATACTCGATTGTAAGGAAGAAAAATGCAAGGAAGTTGCAAAGGGCGCACCTGTAATTCTCGATTGCCTCTGCGATGAATGTAAAGAACATTTTGAACAGCTCAAGGGTTATCTTACAGCTATGAACATAGAGTTCAAGGTTGATCCGCATATCGTAAGAGGTCTTGATTACTACACAAAGACTGTTTTTGAAATTATATCGAACCATATCGGCTCGCAAGGAACGGTTTGCGGCGGCGGAAGATATGATAATCTTGTTGAACAGCTTGGCGGTCCCAAGATGAACGGCGTAGGATTCGGAATGGGTATTGAAAGACTTTTGCTCGTTGCCGAAAGTCAGGGTGTAGAGATACCGAAGAACGAGAATATAGATGTTTATGTTGTAACAATGGGCGATAATACGGAAATTGCGGGATTTAAGCTTGCATATGAGCTTAGAAAGAAAGGCTTGTCTGTTGAATTTGACAATGTAGGCAGGAGCGTAAAAGCACAGTTTAAGTATGCCGGCAAGATAAACGCAAAATATGTTGCTGTAATAGGCGAAGAAGAGCTTGCAAACGGACAAGCAAAGATAAAGAATATGGAAAACGGGGAAGAACAGCTCGTTGAATTTGATAAAATTGCAGATTATTTGAGAGGTAAATAAAAATGGCAGAATTATTGCAGGGTTGGAAAAGGACACATTATTGTGCAGAGCCTGCGCAGGAAAGCGTTGGCAAGGAAGTTTTGCTCATGGGCTGGGTAGACTCATGGCGTAATTTAGGTTCACTTATTTTCATTGGTTTGCGTGACAGAACAGGTGTAATGCAGGTTGTGTTTGATGAAAGCACGATTGACAAGAAAGTTTTTGAACTTGCAGAAACATTGAGAAGTGAATATGTTATTGCAGTTAAGGGCAAACTTCTTGAGAGAACACCTAATATGGTAAACGAAAATATGAAGACAGGCAAATACGAGCTTGTAGCAACAGAACTCAAGGTTCTCAATGAATCGCAGACTCCGCCTATCTATATTACTGATGATTTGAATGTTCAGGAACAGATAAGGCTTAAATATCGTTATCTTGACCTTCGCAGGCCTTGTATGCAGAATATACTTATGTTGAGGTCGAAGATTGCACAGATAGCAAGGAACTATTTTACAAACAATGGTTTCGTTGAAATAGAAACACCTATGCTTACAAAGAGCACACCTGAAGGCGCAAGGGACTATCTTGTTCCGAGCAGAGTTCATCAGGGCACATTCTATGCGCTTCCGCAGAGTCCGCAACAGTTCAAACAGCTTCTTATGCTTGCAGGATATGATAGATATATCCAGATAGCACGCTGTTTTAGAGATGAAGACCTCAGAGCTGACAGACAGCCTGAATTTACACAGATTGACCTTGAAATGTCGTTTGTTGAGGAAGAAGATGTTATGCGTGTAAACGAAGGCTTTATTGCAAAGCTTTTAAAAGATACGCTTGACTATGATGTTCAGCTTCCGCTCAGAAGAATTACATGGCAGGATGCAATGGATAGATACGGCTCTGATAAGCCGGATACAAGATTCGGACTTGAACTTGTAAATATTAGTGACCTTGTTGCAGATTGTGGCTTTAAGGTATTCACAGGCGCACTCGAAATGGGTGGCAGCGTAAGGCTCATCAAGGTTGATGGTGGTGCAAGCAAGCTCACAAGAAAAGAAATTGACGCACTTGGTGAATTTGTAAAGACATATAAGGCAAAGGGTCTTGCATGGATGAAGCTTAATCCTGACGGAATACAGTCACCGATAGCAAAATTCTTGACAGAAGAACAGATGAATGCAATTATCGCAAGGGCAGAAGCAAAGGAAGGCGATATTCTCTTCTTTGTAGCTGACAAGAACGATGTTGTTTATGCATCGCTTGGCGCACTCCGCCTTGAAATTGCAAAGAAACTCGACCTTATAGACAAGTCAAAGTTCGATTTGTTATGGGTTGTTGATTTCCCGCTCCTTGAGTGGAACGAGGATGAAAACAGATACCAGGCAATGCACCATCCGTTCACAAGTCCTAAGGACGAAGACCTTGATATGCTTGAAACAGAGCCGGGTAAGGTTCGTGCTAAGGCATACGATATGGTAATGAACGGAAACGAAATTGGCGGTGGTTCAATAAGAATACATTCATCAGAGCTTCAGGAAAGAATGTTCAAAGCGCTTGGATTTACAAAAGAATCTGCATGGGCAAGATTCGGTTATTTGCTTGAAGCATTCAAGTATGGAACACCACCTCATGGTGGACTCGCATACGGTCTTGATAGGCTTGTTATGCTTATTGCTGGTACAAATAATATTCGTGACGTCATTGCGTTCCCGAAAGTTCAAAACGCATCATGCCTTATGACGGAAGCTCCGAGCGAAGTTGATGAAAAGCAGCTTAAAGAGCTTGGAATTAAGATTGATATTCAAGAATAATGAAATTAAAGTGATATGGCATAAAAGCTTTACCACGATAAAATAAATATTATCAGGAGGAATTATGGAAATTACATTAACACAGGAAAACTTTGAAAAAGAAGTTTTGAAAAGCGATATACCTGTACTCGTAGATTTTTGGGCAACATGGTGCGCACCATGCAGAATGCTCGCCCCGACTATCGAAGAACTTGCAGAAGAATATTCGGGCAAAATAAAGGTTGGCAAGGTAAACGTTGATGAGAACAACGAGCTTGCTATGCAGTATAAGATTATGTCAATTCCTTGTGTATGCTTGTTCAAGGACGGCAAAGTTGTTGAAAGAAGCGTTGGAGCAAGACCTATTGATGAGTTTGAAGAAATGATAGACCTTAATATTTAAAATAATATATTTAAATAATGGTTGTAAAATTCAGGAAAATTATTTATAATGTAGTTATAAATCTTAATGATTTTAAATTTCGGAGGATATAAAAATGATTCAGTTTGATGTAATTCGCAACACAGACCCTGAAGTTGCGGACATTATGGAAAAAGAACTCTCACGTCAGCGTGACCATCTTGAACTTATCGCATCAGAAAACTTCGTATCAGAAGCTGTTATGGCTGCTATGGGTTCACATCTCACAAATAAATATGCAGAAGGTTATCCCGGAAAACGTTACTATGGCGGTTGTGAAGTTGTAGATATGGTAGAAGAACTTGCAAGAGAAAGAGCAAAGAAACTCTTCGGTGCAGATCATGCAAACGTTCAGCCCCATTCAGGCGCACAGGCAAACCTCGCAGTTTATTTTGCACTCCTTCAGCCGGGCGATACAGTTCTTGGTATGAACCTTTCACACGGCGGACACCTTACACATGGTAGTCCTGTTAATATGTCGGGTAAGTATTATAATTTCGTTGCATATGGCGTTAGCGAAGAAGATGAAAGAATCGACTATGATAAGCTTCGTGAAATCGCACTTGAAAGCAAGCCGAAGCTCATCGTTGCTGGTGCAAGCGCATATCCGAGAGCTATTGACTTTGAACGTATCAGCAATATCGCAAAAGAAGTTGGCGCATATTTCATGGTAGATATGGCTCATATTGCAGGTTTGGTAGCAGCAGGTTTGCACATGAATCCTGTTCCCTATGCTGATGTTGTTACAACAACTACACATAAGACACTTCGTGGTCCTCGTGGCGGTATGATTCTTTGTAAGGCAGAACTTGCAAAGCAGATAGATAAGGCTATTTTCCCTGGCACACAGGGTGGCCCGCTTATGCACACAATCGCTGCAAAGGCTGTTTGCTTCAAGGAAGCACTCGAACCTTCATTCAAGGAATATATGCAGCAGGTTGTTACAAATGCAAGAGTTCTTGCTGAAACATTGCAGGCTGAAGGCATCAGAATCGTATCAGGCGGTACAGATAACCACCTTATGCTCGTTGACCTTTCAGATACAGGCAGAACAGGTAAGGAAGTTGAACACCTCCTCGATGCTGCTAATATCACAGTAAACAAGAACACTATTCCGAGAGAAACTTTGAGCCCGTTCGTAACAAGCGGTATCCGTATCGGTACTCCTGCTGTTACAACAAGAGGCCTTAAAGAAGACGATATCAAGGTAGTAGGTAAGCTCATCGCACGCATCATCAAGGAAGGCGAAGCTGCTATTGAAGATGTTAAGGCTGAGGTTATTAAGCTCACTAACAAGTATCCGCTTTACAAGTAATAATTATTAAATCACCACAAAACGGACAGGAAAAACTCCTGCCCGTTATTTTTGTTTTGTTATTGGTATTTTTCCCAAATAACATCATTCCAATTATCGCTTGTAAAGTGTTCTCTTACACACTTAATCATATAATCAAGTTTTGCTTTCAAGTGAGGACATTCATTAAAATAATCTTCGGGGAACAAGCTTGCCATAGCAAATTCCATTATTCTTGCCCTATCTTCCTTGTCATATGTTCGTGAATATTCGTCAATGAAATATACATCGCTCTTGTCATTTTCATACCAGTAGGTCCACTTGCTGAGATTATCCTGCGCATAGCTTTCATAAACCTCTGAGTATGCAAATCCTTCGGGGTTGAGCTTTGCCCATTTTTCAAGCATAAATGCTTCATAATCCTCATCTGAAATCTTCGCCTCGATTGCGTGCCATATCTCGTGGCAAAGTACAGATTTTAAATCAGATGATGTTGTATCTACTGCAATGTTGTAGCAATTTGAACGTTGAAAATGATAACCTACAACTGAATATGTACTGTCAATTTTGCCTATAAGCATGAACCATACACCACCATCACCATATTTTGTTTTAAATTCCTTAAAAAATCCATCAGGATATAATCCAAGTGTATTATCTAATATGTAAAGCGATGCGCTTATGTTATCATAGTCTTCGTTGACCGCAAATTCAAATCCTCCATCTTCAAGTGGCTGTTTAACATCGTTTCCTATCTTAATTGTTACGGAATATTTTTCTTCTAATTCATCGACTTTTCCCTTTAAATCGTATAGAATATCACTTGCATCTGTATAATTTAAGCTATCAGCATATGAATTGAAAAGCTCTGGCTTATAAGAATTCATATTGTCTGAAAGTGAACTTTCAATTTCTCCATCATATTCAAGCTGAGTAGTATCTATAAGAACAAGTCTATATTTGTCGGTTCCCTCATCGAAAGTAACACCTGCTATTATGCTTTCTTCACGCATATAATATGCGGAGAAAAGTGCATATTCCATATCATATTTTTCAAGATTGACTATTTGTGAAATATCGCTCATATGAACCAATGATGATGAAGGCATTGTGTTCATATAATCTTCTTCGTAGTCAGCATATCCTAATATCATAAAGTCGGAATCCGATATGGGCAAATAGTCAAGTCCTCTTTCAATCAGATTCTTGTTAGTAATGTATCTTATAGCGGATTTTTTTTCGCCGTAGTTTTCTATTCCGTATAGATAAGTGCCATAGTCGTTATCAAAAGTATTTGCACCATAATCATTTAGTCTGAACCATATATAATCCAAATCATCAGTTATGAGGCTGATTTCATTTGATTTTACATCATATATGGCAGTAAATGTTTCTGAGCTGTAGCACGATTTATATGTTGAAAGAATAATATAATTGCTGTCATAGCTTGAATAAAATACATATGAAAAACGCATATCAATGTATTTTTCAATAGGTATAATTTCTCTTGTTTCAATATCAAGGTATGCAAAAACGCCTTCGTCTACGATGTAGTATTTTGTAAGGTCATAACTAAAAACTCCGAAAAGAGAATCAAGCGTAATTTTATCTGTTAATTCAAGCTCCGAATTATATACATAATAATTATTATATTCATCATAAATAACAAATCTATTACCATCAAAAATATGATTATCCAAGCTAAAATTTCCAGAGAGCGTTTTTTCTCTGATAACTTCATCCTTTATTGTATCAATAACAGCTAATTTTGTTGAATAAATAGGTGTGTCGGTTTCCCAGTTGAAATTATCCTTGTTCTCCCATATCGTGTAGTATGAGATAAGCCTTCCGTTGCCGAGGCTCAAAAATGAAGGCGTGCTTTCAAATCGAATATCAGAATATTCAATAGTTTTTTCCAGCTTGAAACTTGTTTTTGCAGGGAACAATGGTACTTCGTCATTATAAACGGGTATATTTTCTTTACAGCTCGACAATAGCAACAATATTATTGCAAATAGAATTATAAAAGAAAATTTATTTTTCATAACTATTTTTATTAGCTCCTTTTATTTTACTTATAACTATATAGATGATAAGCAAAACTATAACAGTTGAAACGAGAATTATGTACATATCAGCAACGCTTACTTTGTTATCGAAAAAGTAAATGTTAGCATCAACAACATCTCGCATAGTCTTTATAAATTCATCAGGTACGGACTTTGCAAGCTCGCTAAACGCACCATTCATTGTATGATTCCTGAATAACGATGTTGAGTATGTTCCGGGCAAGAATGAGAGAAACTTTTGAAGTCCTTCGCCGAAATTCGATATAGGCATATATGCACCGCAAAGGAATCCGTAAAGAGAACTGATTATACTTGATACTGTCGCTATCTGACCGTGAGAAGTCAAGAATATGTTTATAATGCTTGAAAGTGCTGTTCCAAACATAACAACGATGAATATATCAAGTACGAGAAGCAGAACATCTCCGACTGTAAGATAAAAACCAATTGTTGCAATGTAGATAAGCCCTGCGCAGAGCGCTGCAAGGCAAACTATAAGCGAACATATGAGCGTTGTTGCATAATATGATAGTGCAAGCGTTGATTTTTTAACAGGTGTTATTGTAATGTCCTTAATTGCTCCAGTAACTTTATCCTGAACCATAACCATATTGCAGTTGAATGATGTTGTAACGCAGCATACTGCAAGCAATGATGACAATAACTGACCTCCAACAAGTCCTTTGACTATGCTACTTGAAACATTTAGTGCTTCGGGTATAACCTGATTGAATGTGTCAGTATATATGTTTCCGAGAAACGTTGCGTAAAGTACAAGCAATATCATAGGTGTTGCAAGCGCTGAAAAGAACAGCCCCTTATCCCTGAAAAACAGCTTTATATTTCTTGATAGTAATGCGTTAAATTCTTTCATAATTATTATTCTCCCAAATTCTTGCCTGTTGCATTTATAAATACATCATCCATTTTGCCCTTGATTATCTCGTAATCGTTGAAAATTTCCGGGTGCGAAACAATAAGCTTGGTAGCTTCTTGCGTGTTGCTTACTTCGATTCTAAATGCCGATTGTAAAACAGTATATGGCATATTTAATTTTTTAATTTCGTCTTCGTTTATGTTATATATAGTTATAAAATCGCCTGTATATTTATTTTTTAATTCTAACGGAGTTCCGTTTGCAACAACCTTTCCGCTGTCTAAAATTACTATATAATCCGCATCTACTGCCTCTTCCATATAATGGGTTGTGAGGAAAACTGTCATTTCACGCTCATTACGAAGCTGGTTTATTATTTCCCATACGCTCTTTCGAGTCTGAGGGTCAAGACCTGTCGTCGGTTCATCAAGTATGAGAATGTCAGGGTCGTTAATGAGCGCCCTTGCTATATCAACTCTCCTGAGCTGACCGCCCGAAAGCTTTCCTGTGCGTCTATCCAATATATCGGAAAGCGAGAAAAGTTCCGTAAGATAATCAAGTTTTTTCTTAAAATCATCATCGCATATTCCATAGAGCGCAGCACGGCTTTTGAGATTTTCCCTGACAGTAAGCACCTTATCAAGCGCCGATGATTGAAAAACAACACCGAGCCTCGTTTTTATAATATCAACGCTTTGAGAACCTGAATCTAAATCTATGCCATCTATTATAACTTTACCGCTGTTCTTTGAAAGTTGACCGCACATAATTGAAATTGTAGTTGATTTACCTGCTCCATTAATGCCTAAAAATGCAAAAAACTCTCCCCTTTTGACCTTGAAGCTTATATCATTTACCGCTTTGACTCCACCATATGACTTTGTAAGTCCGTTTATTTCTATTATATTTTCTGTTCCTATCATATTTTCTCCTTAATAAAAACTGATTTTTGCCCATTGAACATATCTGTAAGTATTTCGCTTATCATATCTTCGCTAAGCGTTAAATATTTCGTTGCTATCATAGTTGCAATTCCATGTACGCATATCCACATTTCAAGATGAAACCTGTTGACCTGTTCTTCGTCAAGCCCTAAATCATTAGATAGTGCAGTCAATACTTCACCGTGGAATGTAATATTGCTGATTGATGATTCGTGCGATCTATCTCGCATAAATAAAATTTTAAAAAGCTCCGTTTCATCGCTTGCAAAGCTTATATATGCCATGCCCACACTCTTATATTGCGGATATTTTCCTGATGATATATAATCCCGGCAATATTGAGAAAATATCTCTGTGGCTTTTTCTATTATGTCGCTTTTTAACTCTTCCATCGTTTCATAATTAGAAAATATTGGCTGCGTTGAACAGCCGAGCTCGTTTGCGATAGAGCGTGAGTTTATGCTCTCTATACCGCTGCGCCTGACTATATCAAGTGCAACATCGAGTATACTGCTTTTATCTATCTTTGTCCGTGGTGGCATATTTTCCTCCATAAATAACACTTGTTATATAACACTTGTTATTATAAAACTATTGAATTATTTTGTCAACATATATTTAACGGTAATAAAAGGACAGGTTATAACATAGATTTTTACAAAACAAAGGAGGTGTGGAGCTTGTCGGGGGTTGATATGATAAGGGATATTTTTCCAGAAAGAATAAGGAGAAAAATAGAAAAAGCCGCAACCATATACGACATAGAAGAAATAAGGCTTAGGCTTTCAAAAAATATACAGATAATACATAGCTTTGGCGAACTCATACTCGATGAAATAACCGATGAAAGCGTTATTAAAACAGTATTTGAAAATATTTCCGGTCATTCGCTTTATGCGTGGGAGGAGGAGCTAAAGGGTGGATTTATAACGTTAAAGGGCGGTTCAAGGGTAGGCTTTTGCGGAAGGGCTTTGATAGAAAACGGAGTATTCAAAAGGATATCCGAAGTATCATCAATGAATATAAGGCTTTCAAAAGAAGTAAAGGGATGCGCAGATAATATAATGAAAGAAATTGTTTCAAATGACGGTGAAGTTTTATCAACACTCATAATTTCTCCACCATCTGTCGGGAAAACAACTCTCATACGTGATATTGCAAGGCAACTTTCAAACGGAAGAAAGGATATGCTGATTTTTCCTCATAAAGTCGTAGTAATTGACGAACGCTCGGAAATTGCATCATTTAATCATGAAAAAACGTACTGTGATGTAGGCGATAGAACGGATATTTTAGATTCGTGCCCTAAATCTATTGCAATTATGCTTGCTATAAGAACTATGTCCCCTGATGTCATTGTAGTTGATGAAATAGGTTCTTACGAAGATTCATGTGCAATACTTGAAGCCTCAAAATGCGGTGTGAGCGTTATAGCAACAGCGCATGGTAAAAGCATTACAGATGCTGAAAAAAGACGAAATTTAAACGATTTGTTTATAAATAATGCTTTTAATAATGCCTTTGTTATAGAGCGAGAAAAGAATAAAATCCATATTAAGGAGAGAAGAAAATGCGTACAGCAATTTCACTTGCGGTCATCGTAATATTTTCATTGGCAGGATATTTTAAAAGCACAAGACTGTCGGATAGGGGAAAGGCAATTTATTATCTTATATGCGATTTAAAAAGCATAGAAATCAATATGCGTTCATATGCAATTCCAATTTCAGAGACGATAAAGAGAACGAACAATATTCATCTAAAAGCGTTCTTTGAATGCTTTATCTCAATGCTTGATAACGGTTCAGGAATTGAAAAATCATGGATAGATAGCGTTACAAAAAGCGGAGTGTTTAATTCGAACACAAAAAGCGATATTTCCATAATAAATAGCTTTTCATCGCAAATAGGAATGTATGATATGGAAGTTCAGCGTAAAAATATTTCACTATTTATAGAAAGGCTTGAAATATGCTTAAACGAGGCGAATGACGAATATAAAAGAAAAGGAAAATTATATAAAGCGCTTGGAATGCTTTTAGGTTGTGCGCTCGCAATAGTTATTTTATAAAATACTCGGAGGTAATAATGACAATAGATATTATTTTTAGACTTGCAGGCATAGGAATAATTGTAGCTGTAATTACACAACTACTCAAACAAACGGGAAGGGATGAAATTGCGCTCCTTGTTACGATAGCAGGGCTTGTAATTGCGCTTATGACTGCGATAAATGTTATAAGCACACTATTTGACAGCGTAAAGCGAATATTTACTTTCTATTAAAAATATGGATATTTTAAAGCTTATAGGTATTGCAATATGCTCCGTTGCGGCGAATATGGCGGTAAGGGAATATAAACGGGAGTTTGCGCTCGTCATAAGCCTTGTTTCGGGAGCAATAATTCTTGTTATGGCAATAAATATGGTAACACCTGTATTTGATTCGATAAACAGACTTTGCACAAAGTATTCGCTTGATACCGGTCATATTTCAATAATAATCAAAATTATAGCAATATCGTATCTAACACAGTTCGCCTCAGGAATTTGTTCTGATGCAGGTGAAAAAAACCTTTCTTCAAAAGTTGAGCTTGCTGGAAGAATAATGATAGCATCGTGTGTTATACCGATTGCAATTTCAGTTATGGAAACAATAGAAAATATGATTGAAAGCGTATGAAAAAGATTATTGCAATTTTAATTGTTATCTTGATTTTTATATTTCCATATAATACATATGCGCTTGAAGATGATGAGTTTGATTATGAAAAAGAAATTTCAGATATTCTAAGTCAATATGATTTTTCATCGTGGCAGAAGCTATACAATGAAGAAACGCAAAACGATATATTCACGAAATCGGTCGATAAGCTTATAAGCGATTACGCAAACGGAAATGACAGTTTTTCGTTGGATAATGTTGCAGGTTTTGTAGTAAATTCAGCAAAAGCAGAGCTTAAAAGAAATTCGTTTATAATAATACTCCTGGTGCTGATAAGCCTTATAAGCGGTATCGCAGTATCGGTACTTTCTGATTCTGATAATAAAAGACTCTCTGAAACTGTTTCGTTTGTGTGTTGCGCTGCATCAATGAGCATTATAACAGCTATATTTTCTTCGCTCGTTACAGAATGCGTTCATACGCTTGATATTATTTCTTCGCTTTCGCAGTTTGTGTTCCCGGTGCTTATAACAATGCTTACAGCGATAGGTAGCAAAAGCGCAGGAAGTATTTTTAGCCCGCTTTCGTTGTTCCTTTCAACTAATGTAATTGCGTTGTTTAAGGGTATAATTATGCCACTTATAACAGGAACGAGCGCTATTGCGATAATAAATAATATGACAGGCAGAGTTCAGCTTTCAAATGCAGAGAAAATGCTTAAACAGACGATTAAATGGATTATTGGCGGTATGGTAACTATTTACTTTGGTGCAACTGCATTAAATGGAATAAATGCTTCTGCGATAGATAGCGTTTCTATAAGAACTGCAAAGTATGCAATAGATAAAATAGTACCTTATGTTGGGTCTATGATGTCAGGAACATATGATGCTGTAAGAGGATGCGCCTGTGTTATCAAGAATGCTTCGGGGCTTGCATCAGTATTAATTTTGTTTGCATTAATTCTGACGCCAGTTATAAGAATTGCTATGCTTTCGCTGAGCTTTAAAATCGTTTCGGCAGTTTGCGAAAGCGTTGCGGATAAAAGGCTTATGAAGATGATATCCGATGTTTCGGACCTTATGGGATATCTCGTAGGCTGTATTCTCGCAGCAGGCGCAATGTTCATTATAACGTCAGGCATTATTATGGCGACAGGCAATTCTGTGTTCTGAGGAGGAAATATGAAAAGCTTAATAATAAGGCTTTGTGCGATGGCGGTTATATGTATGATAGCTCAAATTTCTGCGCCGTCAGGAAGTATGAAAAAAAGCGTTGATATGGGAATTAATGTTATGTTTGCCCTAAGTATGGTAAACATCATAATTGATTTAATTAAGGAGGTGTCATAGTGAATGAAGAAAAGGAAAACATAATATCATCTCTTATTACGAGGATGAAGGATGATAAGAAGTTCGAACTGAGGGTATATGTCATAATCGTGATTGCAGCTTTAGCTATTTATGTTCTATGGTCAAACTTTATTGGCAATAATAGTAAAGAAAGCCAAAACAGCAAGTTACAAGATACGGTTTCTGTAACAAGCGATGACAAGGAAGCGGAAAGAAAGCTTGCAAATGTGCTTTCGAATATAAAAGGAGCAGGCAAAGTTGAGGTTATGATAACTTATGAAACAGGTGTTGAAATTGTTCCGGCAATGAGTACCGATAAACGAATTGATTCATCAAATGATAATATTGGTACTAAATCGAGCGAAACGGAAGTATCATCACCTGCAACCGTTTCAAAAAACGGAAGCAATGAACCTGTTGTGCTAACAGAAATTCAGCCCAAAGTTCGTGGTGTAATAGTTGTTGCAGAAGGCGCATATGATATTGGTGTAAGGATAGACCTTATGAATGCTGTTGAAACGGTTCTCGGCATATCGCCCGATTGCATAGAGGTCTTTGAAATGCAGAAAAATTAAATTTTATTAAAGGAGTGTAAATCAATGAAGAGTGAAAGAAAACTTAAATTCAAGGACGTAAAGAAACGGCTTGAAGGATTTGTCAAAAACGAAAAGGTTCGTGGCTATGGAATAATAGCGCTTGTAGGTGTTCTGCTTGCAGGGTCCGTATATATTAGCAGTAGGAATACAGCAAACAAAAATACTATCGAGCTTGCACAGAAAAATGAATCGTCAAAAACAGAAAATGTATCCGTAAATGCAAATACAAACTATTTTGAGGCATTCAGGCTTGATAGAGATAATACGAGGAGCAAGGAAATTGCATACCTTGATACGATAATTGCTCAGGCGGATACAGATAATGAAACGCTCAAAGAAGCGCAGGAACAGAAAATGTCAATAGTAGAATGTATGGAAACGGAATTTACTGTTGAAAAGATGATAAAATCAAAGGGATTCGATGACGTAGCTGTTACATTCCATAAAGGTTCTGTTAATGTAATTGTTGACTCAAATGAACTTTCAGATTCCCAGGTAGCGCAAATTCTTGATATAGTAAAGCGTGAAACAGGCGAAGAAGCAACAAATATCAAAGTATCGCTTAATAAAAAATAAAAAAATATCATAATAGTATTTGCAATATGGATAAAATTTGATATAATATAAATAAATATAATAATGATAAAAAACTTAGGAGGTAATTACAATGGCACAGGAAAAGGAAATGAATACTCAGGTTCTTGATATTACAGCTGAAAAAGACAATGGTGGCAAAATAGTATTTGCTCCCGATGTTATTGCAACAATTGCAGGCCTTGCTGCAACATCAATTGAAGGTGTAGCAGGCATGAGCGGTGGCGTTGTAGATGGAATAACGGAATTACTTGGTAGAAAGAACCTTACAAAAGGCATCAAGGTTGAAGTTGGCACAGAAGAAGTAGCTGTTGATGTAAGCGTAGCTATCAACTATGGCAAGAAGATTAAGGATGTATGCGTTGAAATTCAAAAAGCTATAAAGGATGCTGTTGAAACAATGACAGGTCTTCGTGTAGTAGAAGTAAATGTATATGTACAGGCAGTTATTTTTGAAAAACCCGATACAAAAAAGAAGCCCGAAAAGGCTGAAAAAGAACTCGTAGAAGCACAGCCGAGAGTAAAGTAATCGTAAAAATCTTGTAATGTGAATTGATTTGCAGGGTGGCTTTTATGCCACCTTGTAACGTCATAGAAAATTGATTCATTAATCTAAAAAAGGACGGATGAAATATGAAAAGAAACCCTAACAATGTGTTGTTTGCGATACTTGCGCTCGTTATAGTGCTTGCACTTGCAGTATTTTTTGTAGCAATAGCAGCTGATATGATAACATATACTGCAATCGTGGCGTTTATTTCAAGTCTTGATTTCAATAACGTGTTATTTAAGGTTGTAGTTGCAGCAATAGGACTTGTAATGTTTACAATTTTTGCAGGCTATATATTTACGCTCGGTTCTTCAAAAGGAAACGAGGGTGGAAATGGTGCAAGTTCAGCGCTCGTAAAGACAACTGACATTGGCTCTACATATATGACAATGCAGGCTATTGACGGAATGATACAGAAACATGTAAGGTCAAATAACCGAGTAAGAAATTGTTCTTCAAGGATTATAATAAAGGACAGTGGAATATCAGTAGAACTAAAGCTTGAACTTATGCCTGATACTAATATTCCGGAGATTACATCACAGCTTCAGAAGACGCTTAAAGAATATGTTGAGAGCCTTTCAGGAATATTTGTAGATAACATTAAAATTATTGTTGTAAATGCGAATATAAATCCTAAAGGAAGAGTTGAATAAATCTTGTATTGAGTCAGAAAGGATGTCGGATAGTTTATATCCGTTAAAAGATTATTATGGAAAATGAAAACGGATTTGTTGATTTCCTCAGAAATAACAAGTGGAAGATTGTTTTTATCATACTTGGTTTAACAGTGGGAATACTTATGATAACAATAGGTTTTTTCAAAACACTGTTGCTATGTATGATAGTTGGCGCTTGCTATCTTTTTGGCTCTTTGCTTGATAAGGGCGGGATAGTGAAAGTTAAAGAATTTTTTGATGCATTGTTCAAAAGAAAATAGAAAAATGAACAAGGAAATGAGGTTTAAATGATCAGTACGATCGCAAGGGAAATGACCATGAAGCTTGCTTATGCACTGATGCTCAATGGCGATGATGATTATCGAACAGTAATTGAGCAATCGGACATATCGGATATTCCATCTATAAAGGATATGGAATATTCGGACAAGCTTTTAAATGGTATGCAGGGAAAAAAAGAGTATATAGATTCAATTATTTCAAAGAATACAAGAGGATGGTCACTTGATAGACTCCCCAAAGTAGAACTTGCAATTTTGAGAATAGCTGTATATGAAATGCTTTTTGATGAGCATTTGAATGATGCTGTTGCTATAAATGCGGCAGTAGAGCTTGCAAAGACATACGGTAACGAAAAAGCGTATAAATATATCAATGGAATACTTGGCACAATTTCGAGGGAAAAAGAAAGTGGCGAGCTGAAAAAGTATGAAATTGATAAAGAAGAAAAAATGGTTGAAGACGATAGTATAGTTGAAGAAGTAAACACCGATAGTGAGTTAGATGTTAAAAACGAACAGAATGTAGAATGATTAAATTAAGCATTGTATTCTTTACAATGCTTAATTATGATTTATATTGGGATATATGAACGAGAACAGAACAATTTATACGGTTTCACAGATAAATGAATATGTTTATCAATTGCTAAATTCAAACCCTATATTGAGGAATGTAAGCATAAGCGGAGAAATAAGCGGTTTTAAGCATCATAGCTCCGGGCATATGTATTTTCAGTTAAAAGATGAGAACGCAGTTATAAGCTGTGTTATGTTTAGGTTTGATGCAATGGGGCTTGATTTCAAACCGTCAGATGGTCAGTCAGTAATAGTTTCAGGTAGTATAAGCGTTTATCAGCGTGACGGCAAGTATCAGATGTATGTAAAGCAGATGGAAAAGCAGGGCGCAGGCGATTTGTATGCTGAATTTTTGCGGCTTAAAGATAAGCTTGCAAAAGAGGGATTATTCGATGAAAGCCATAAAAAACAGATACCATTTTTGCCAAGGTGCGTTGGCGTTGTAACTTCAAAAACCGGCGCTGCATTCAGGGATATTGAAAATATAATAAGGAGAAGATATCCTAAAATGGATATAATGCTGTGCCCTGTTGCTGTTCAGGGAAAAGGCGCAGGCAAGGATATAGCTGATGGAATTTATTATATGAACGAGCTTAAAAGGAACGGAAATGCGATTGATGTTCTTATAGTAGGCAGAGGCGGCGGAAGTACAGAGGATTTGTGGTGCTTCAATGAGGAATGCGTAGCAAGGGCTATTTATGAAAGTGAAATTCCAATAATAAGCGCAGTAGGTCATGAAGTTGATTTTACTATATCGGATTTTGTTGCTGATTTGAGGGCTCCAACACCATCAGCGGCAGCGGAACTGTGCGTTCCTGAATATGAAGAACTTTATTATACTGTTTCGCAAATGAGTGATTCGATTGTAAATGCAATTAAAAACGATATAAAATCAAAGCGTACAAGGATAGAGGATAAACTCGATACAGGTCTTTCAAAGCTCGTAAAGAATAATGTGGAGATTCATCGTATGCACTTGAATAATATGAAGTCGGATATGGAAAGGGCAGTTAATTCATATCATGCAAATTCTATGTTGAAGCTTGATTCTGTAATGAGCAAGCTAAAATATTTAAATCCTGAAAATGTTCTTGAAAGAGGCTATGCAATAGTCAAGCATAACGGAAAATATATAAATGATGTAGATAATCTTGAAATTGATGATAGCATTGATATAATGTTCAAGAACGGAAAAGTATTTGCTGATATCAAAGGTATTGAAGAAAAATTTTAACGGAGAAAATAATATGGAAAATAATATTAACGGCAATGATGTAAAATTCGAACAGCTTATGCAGTCGTTAGATGAGATAGTAAAGAAGTTGTCATCGGGAACAACTCCGCTTGATGAGATGATTTCTCTTTACGAAGAAGGAATGGAAATATCGAAAAAGTGTAAGAAAATGCTCGATGATTTTGATGCAAGGCTCGATATTGCATTAAAAAATGAGAAAGAAAACGGATAAGCGCTATGAGAAACAATGATTTTAAATTAAAGTGCAAAGAATATTCAGAGATAATCGATAATAAGCTCAAGGAGTACCTTTGTGATGAAAATATACCTGAATTGCTCAGAAAATCAATGTCGTATAGCATAGAATCGGGCGGCAAAAGGTTAAGACCATGTATAGTGCTTGCAGCGTGTGACCTTGCTGGCGGAGATTTAAATCAGGCATTCCCGATAGCTTGCGGTTTAGAAATGATACATACATATTCGCTTATTCACGATGATTTGCCTGCTATGGATAATGATGATTATAGGCGAGGCAGACTTTCAAACCATAAGGTTTTCGGTGAAGCGCAAGCAATACTTGCAGGCGATGGATTGTTATCATATGCGTTCGAAATTATGACAGATGGCGCATTGAAGTTTAATAGCGAGGGATATTTAAAAGCAATGCATGAGGTTGCGCTCGGAGCTGGCGCAAGGGGAATGGTTGCAGGTCAGGCCCTTGATATAGTAAGCGAGGGAGATAAAAATGCAGATTATGAGCTGCTTAAAAATATTCATAGATGTAAAACCGGTGCAATGCTAAAAGCAAGCGTTATGTCGGGCGCATATCTTGGAAATCTAAATCGTGAGGAACTCGACTCGCTTATGAATTATTCACTTGATATGGGCATATTGTTCCAGATAACAGATGATATTTTAGATGTTGTAGGAACGGGAAAAAGTATGGGAAAGACGCTTGGAAAAGATGCGGAATGTGGAAAACTAACATATCCTCGTCTGTTCGGGATTGAAAAATCTAAAGAGATAGCAGTGCTAACGGCAGAAAGGGCAAAATCGCATTTGAATATTTGGGGTTCAAAAGCATGGTTTTTAAGCGATTTAATTGATTTTATAGTAGAAAGGAACTATTAAGTTTACGGAGATGAAGCATTATGAGCTACCAAGCATTATATAGACGGTTCAGACCAAAACGATTTGACGATGTAATAGGTCAGGACCACATAACGACAATACTAAAAAATCAGATAAGGACAGGGCATATAACCCATGCATATCTGTTTTGCGGTTCAAGGGGAACGGGAAAAACAAGTACTGCAAGGACCTTTGCCCATGCGGTGAATTGTCTGCATCCTGTTGATGGCGAACCGTGCGGAGAATGTGAAGCGTGTACTAATGAGGATAGCGGAGTAGATATTCTTGAATTTGACGCAGCATCGAACACAGGCGTAGATGATATGCGTGAAATTATAGAGAAAGCAAGCTTTGCACCGCTCAAATTATCAAAGAAAATCTATATAATTGATGAAGCGCATATGCTTTCAACAAGTGCATTTAACGCTCTATTAAAAACACTCGAAGAACCGCCAAGCCATGTGATTTTTATACTTGCAACAACCGAACCGCAGAAAATCCCTGCAACGATAATTTCGAGGTGTCAAAGGTTTGATTTCCATAGGCTCAAAATAAGCGACCTTGTATTTTGTATGAAAAATGCGCTGACAAAATCTGGCGCAAGCATAGATGACGAGGGACTTATAGCAATTGCAAGGGCTGCCGATGGCGGTATGCGTGATGCGCTGAGCCTTGCAGATCAATGCGTTGCCTTTTGCGGAAATAATGTAAGCGCTCAAGATGTTTACAACGTTCTTGGAAGTATGGATTCAAGATTCTTGTTCGATGCGGCTGATATGCTTATTTCATCTGATGCAGCATCAGCACTTAAAATAGTCGATAAGGTTGTATCGGGCGGTAAAGATTTGAGCGTGTTTATGGGCGATTTAGCAGGACATTTCAGGGCTTTGCTGTTAGCTAAAATATGCGGTGGGAATTGTTCTGATATACTTGATTGTACTGAGGATAATATGAAGCTTTATCAGGAACAAGCAAATAAGGCATCAAAAGGACAACTCCAGCGTGCAATAGAGCTTTTAACAGAAGCGCAGCCAAAACTCAGGTGGGCAGGAATGCCGAGAATACTTGTAGAGAGTACATTGGTTAAAATTTGTAGAATAGAGCAGGAAAACGATGTATCAGCGCTTATTTCAAGGATTGAAATGCTTGAAAGTAAACTTGAAAATTTAAAAGAATTAGAAAGTAAAATTGCAAATGGCGAAATAAATTTGAATGCTCCAAAGGCAAAAAATACTCAAAAGGTAAAAACTACTAAAAAGGAATTTGAAGATGATATTCCTCTTCCTGATGAACCGCCATTTGATGTTGATGATAATAAATCGAATAATGTACCTCAAATACCTTCTTTTGATAAGGATAGCTTGTGGAATGCGTTCATTGATAAGATGAAAAAGACGGATGTTTCAATTAGTATGCTTTGCCATAAAGTATGTGGGAAAACATTAAAGGGAAATGTATTCACAATCGAATATGATGTAAAACCAATATTTGACGTTGTTATAAGGCCAAAAAGCAAAGCCATTATGGAAAAAGTAATGAACGAGGTCGCACCGGGAATAAATTTGAGCATTGTTTTTAAGGAAAAGAAAGATTTTACCGAAGAAAAATTGCTTGAAATGTTCGGCGATAAAGTAAAAATAATGGATTGATATGTAATTGTTGAAAATATTAAACGGATATGGTAAAATATAATATATTATTTCCATATGGAGGTTAAAACGGTGAAGCAATATTACAAACGCCATTTTCTTGATAGATATGATGGTTGGCGAGTTAGAAAAGTAGATGCAGTTTATGCAGCAATTCCGTTTTTTATGAGAACGAGGAACGATTCGCAGAACTTGTATGAGGAATTGTTCCCGATAGATGAAATAGAAGCATTTATAAGGAAGCACAGGGAAGAAATGCCTGAACTTTCAATAATGCACGTAATAATAGCTGCAATAATAAGAATGATTTCGCAAAAGCCATATACGAACAGGTTTGTTGTATGGAATAAGATATATGCAAGGAACCATATCAATCTTTCACTTATGATAAAGCGCAAGCTTTCAAATGAGGAAACGTCGGTTAAACCCGATTTTGAACCAGATGCGACGCTTCAGGACGTTGTAAAAATAATGTCTGAATGCGTAAATGAGAATATTCAAGAAGGTGCGAATAATTCAACAGATTCTACAACAAGGCTTCTTGCAAAACTACCATCGTTTGTAATGCGTACAATAACATGGATTCTGTTCAAGCTTGATAACATAGGCAAGCTTCCAAAGGGGCTTCATAAGACAAGCCCGTGGCATTGCAGTGCGTTTTTGACAAATTTAGGTTCGCTCGGAATTGGACCTATATACCATCACTTGTATGAGTTTGGAACGTGTAGTATGTTCTGCGCAATGGGTAATAAGATTAAGAAAAATGTACTCAATGATGACGGAACAGTTTCAGTAAAGAAATTTATTGGTTTGAAATTTGTTCTTGATGAGAGAATATGCGATGGCAAATATTATGCACAATCGTTTAAGGTATTGAGAAAATATCTTAAAAATCCAGAATTGCTTATGACTCCGCCTGAAGAAATAGTAGTCGATGACGGAGTAGGAAGACCATTATACACATAATTATCATAGGAGGAAATAAAATATGATTACTGTACTTGATAGATTTTTAAAATATGTATCGTTTGATACACAGTCGGTTGAGGATATGGAAAATATTCCGAGCTGCGACAAACAGTTTGCGCTTGGAAAAGAGCTTCTTAAAGAAATGCTCGAAATGGGAATTGAAGATGCAAGGATTGATGAACATTGTTATGTCTATGGTTCAATACCTGCTAATGTTGAAGGTGTGCCTGCACTTGGATTTATCGCTCATATGGATACAGCTCCCGATGCGCCGGGCGCAAATGTGAAGCCGAGAATAGTTGAAAAGTACGATGGTGGTGATATACAGCTTAACGAAAATACAGTTCTTTCACCGAAAGATTTTAAAGAGCTGAAAAACTATGTAGGTCAAGATATTATAGTTACTGATGGAACAACTCTGCTCGGTGCTGACGATAAAGCAGGCGTTGCAGAGATAATGACACTTGCATATACCCTCATCAATAATCCTGAAATTAAGCATGGTAAGATTCTTATTGCTTTTACACCCGATGAAGAAGTTGGAAGAGGTGCAGATATGTTCGATGTTAAGGGATTCGGGGCTGATGTTGCGTATACTGTTGATGGTGGAGCTATTGGCGAAGTAGAATATGAAAACTTTAATGCAGCATCTGCTGTTGTTAAAATAAACGGCAGAGAAATTCATCCGGGCGATGCAAAAGGCGTAATGGTAAATTCTATCCATGTAGGTCAGGAATTTGACGCTATGCTCCCGGCTGCGCAAAGACCAGAATATACTGACGGATACGAAGGATTTTTCCATTTGCTTGAAATCAAGGGCGAAACTGCCTCAACAACGCTTACATATATTATTCGTGATCATTCGATGGCTGAATTTGAAAAGAAGAAAGAGCTTATGCGCAATGCTTGTGAGTTTATGAACAAAAAGTATGGTGAAAATACAGTTGAACTCACATTAAAAGATAGCTATTATAATATGACAGAGAAGATAGAACCGCATATGTATCTTATTAATATAGCACGAGAAGCTATGAAAGAAAACGGATATGAACCGGTTACAAAACCGATACGTGGTGGAACTGACGGTGCAAGGCTTTCATTTATGGGATTACCTTGTCCTAATCTCTGCGCAGGTGGTCATAACTTCCATGGCAGATTTGAATATGTTCCTGTAAATTCGCTTTTCGGAATAGCAGATATTTTGCTCACAATAACAAAAAAGTTTGCAGAACTTAAAAAATAAAATTATAATTTGTTATTCGGTACGCTAATGATGCGTGCCGTTTTTTTGTTATAAAAAAATGATTTTTGTGCAAAAATAGATTTAAATATTAATTTGAAGAGGTGGATAATTTGTATAAGACTCATAAAAGATTATTTATAACGATAATAACGGTTATTATTATGACGATAATCGGGGCGTTGATTTATTTTATGTTGCAGACAAATCGTGAAAAAGAGCTTGAATTGTTTGGAACAGAGTTTGTGCTTGAAGAGGTGATTGATTATGAACAAAAGCCATTGTGATTTTCCAAGCCTCGATTTTATAGGCGATAACCCTGTAAAATGTGAGATAAGGTATAAACCTTACTCAGAAAAGCTCAGAAACGATGTAAAGGAGGTAAAATAATATGAATGATTTAAGAAAAGAAGAACAGCGTCGATACCAAAACAAGGTAAATGAAAGAATGCCCAAAAGTGAAACAGCGCTTCAATGCGTTAAAGCTTTTTGCGTAGGCGGACTTATATGTGTAATAGGACAGTTCTTAAACGATTGTGCAATTGTACATATGGGACTTGATAAGGATATGGCTTCTACATTTACTTGTATCGTGCTTATATTTATAGCGGCAACGCTGACAGGACTCGGCATTTATGATAAGATTGGCAGATTTGCGGGTGCAGGCTCGGTTGTTCCTATAACAGGTTTTGCAAATTCAATAGTAGCACCTGCTATGGAACATAGGGTTGAAGGCTATGTTATGGGCATAGGCGCAAATCTTTTTACTATTGCAGGACCGGTACTTGTTTATGGTATAAGCGCATCTGTTATCTGTGGACTAATAACTTGCCTTATTATAGCGTAGGAGGCATATATGAATAGAAAAATAGGAAAGCAAAGCTTGATTTTTGAAAATAAACCTCAGTTTTTATCATCAGCAGCAATTGTTGGCGATGTAGAAGGCAAGGGTAATTTAGCAGAACATTTTGACCTTATACTTGATGATGATAGGTGGGGAGAAGATAGCTGGGAAAAATCAGAAAGAAAAATGTTTGAAAACGCTGTAAAGCTGGCTGTACAAAAGGCAAAACTTGAAATTAGCGATATAGACTGCTTACTTGGCGGTGATTTGTTGAATCAGATTATATCTGCTAATTTTGCAGCAAGGTCACTTGAAGTTCCGTTTTTAGGACTTTATAGCGCTTGTTCAACGATGTCGGAATCTTTGCTTGTTGGCAGTATGCTCATAGATGGTGGCTATGCTAACAAGGTAGCTTGTACAGCAAGCAGCCATTTTTCTACGGCAGAAAGGCAGTTTAGGCTTCCGCTTGAAATGGGTTCGCAATCAACCCCGACAGCGCAGAGAACTGTTACGGGAACAGGTTGTTCAATTTTGACAAACAAGGACGATGAAAACGGAATGAATGTGTTTATAACATCAGCAACAATCGGCAAAGTTGTTGATATGGGTATAGCTGATGCCAACAATATGGGCGCAGCAATGGCTCCTGCCGCTATGGATACTATAGTAACTCATCTTGATGATACTAAAACAACGCTTGATGATTACGACCTTGTTGTTACAGGCGATTTAGGATTTCATGGAAGCGATTTGCTTTACGAAATATGCAGCGAGCATGGTGTTCCGCTCAGCGAAAAAAAGCATATTGATTGCGGTAAAATAATTTTTAAGGCAGAGCAAAAGTTTGGCTGTGGTGCGAGCGGATGTGGTTGTGCAGCAACTGTACTTAATTCTTATTTACTTAAACAAATAAAAGCTGGTGTTTATAGAAAAATTTTGTTTATGGCAACAGGCGCATTATTGAGTACTGTTAGCGGAATGCAGGGCGATACAATTCCGGGGATTGCACACGCAGTTGTAATAGAAAGGGGGAGCAGGCAATGAGCAGTTTCACTGATTATTTGTGGGCATTTGTAATTGGCGGAGCAATTTGCGTTATAGGACAGCTTCTTATAAGTCTTACAAACCTTACCCCATCAAGAATACTTGTGTTGTTTGTTACATCGGGTGTTATTCTTACTGCGCTTGGACTTTATGAACCGCTTGTTGAATTTGCGGGAGCTGGCGCAAAAGTACCGTTGACAGGGTTTGGATATTCACTTGCAAAGGGCGCAATAAAAGGCGCTATGGAAGACGGAGTACTTGGCGCATTTACAGGCGGAATAACAGCGACCGCAGGTGGTGTTGCTGCCGCTATATTGTTCGGTTATCTAAATGCAGTTATCTTTAAACCTAAAACTAAAAAATAAAAATAAATCGGAGACTTTAAAATCTCCGATTTAATATTTACGGTGTTTCAAGTGTTACTTTCATTGCAGGGTCTAATGGAGTTCCGGGAACATATCCATTCCATACCCACAAGCGCTGCGGATGCATTCTATATGTTGTTGTTGCAACTTTTTCTGTCTTTACAAGCTGCCCATTTTTATAGAAAAGCTTAAATGAATCATATACATGACCTGTTTTTGCTTTGTTCTTTACAGCCCATTGACCTTCAGAAAGCCTTGAAGTCTTAACATATTCTGTTTCGGTAGGTTCGATATCCTCAACAAATTCTGACTTAAGCTTTATCTCATCAAATTCATCAGAGAATGGTTCGCCATAGATTTCACAATAAACAGTCCTACTGTTCTCATCAAGCCACATAAATATATACAACGGACTTTCAGTATTGTTCATCCACTTAAAATCAATATATCCTGTAACAGTAGTTATAGTGGCATCAAGTCCTCCATCAACATAACCAAGTTTTGATGAATGACCACGCCTTGATGTAACCTGCAAATCACCCTTTAAAACTGCATTATACAATGTTGTTGAAATCTGGCAAACACCACCGCCGGGCTGATCTTCACTTGCTGCACCGCCATCAACAACTGCTGCAGCAGGCAACCAACCATACTTTTCAAGCCTGTCACCGAGTATTCCGTTAGTTGAAAACTCTTCGCCGGGCATAAGAACAGTTCCGTTTATCATACCTGAAGCTTTGCGCATATTGTGAACACGATTTTCCTTATAATAAGGACTCTTCGCAAAACTTGTAGTTGCCGATGAACGAAGAACTATTTTACCCTTAATGTTTTCTGAAGTTATTTCAGCGGGAACGCTTATAGGTGTAACTGTAATATTGCTGAAATCTTTTTCACTACACTTCTTAATAATTTCGCTTGTAAGCTTATCCTCTTCAAGATATGACCCATCAACACTTTCAACAACATTGAAAGGCTCAGTACTTGTAGCAGGATATTCAGGATTTACTTCCATTGATGCATTTACAGGTTCAACCTTTGCGTCTGCTGCGATTTCAGCGACGCTTGATTT
The DNA here is from genome assembly GCA_902797145.1 of uncultured Eubacteriales bacterium. Classification (GTDB taxonomy): domain Bacteria; phylum Bacillota; class Clostridia; order Christensenellales; family CAG-138; genus RUG14239. Next base: position 28,313 of record CADBRR010000024.1, read on the forward strand.
GATTATTACATCTGTAAACGAATAATCAAGCTCATATTTTCTGCCATTAAGCTTTATATCATCAAGCTCTTCTGTAAGCTGAGTATAGCTACCGTCTTTTGCAAGACCGAAAGCTGTATCAAGAACTTCAGTTGTGTTGAATTTGATTCCAAGCTTACGAGCATCAAGATTATAAACTTTTGTACCATCATAAACTTTGATGTTTATTTCCTTTGAAATCTCATCAATAACAGGTGCAAGCGCCCTTTCAGCATCAGCATAGCTCATTCCGCCAATATTGACACCGTTTACGCTAACACCATCATGAAATTTCTGCGTAGCAATAATTTCTGCACGAACACCTTCACGACGCTTATTTTCCTTATCGTTAAGATAATAAGCAACAGCACAGCCGGCAATAATAAGTATAACTATTATAATTGCGAGCCATATAGGCCATTTTCTTTTTTTCTTGCCAAGCTTTTTGCTGCCATCAGGCGTAACTTTTTTTGTCTCTTCTTCTTTACCCATTTTATTATCACTCCGGTCATAAAAATCATTTTCACACACTACATTTACTATTATATAGTTTATTTTTGAAATTGTAAAGTGAGATTTACAACTTTAAAAATATTTAACATTTATGAAACATCTTTCCGAATTTAAAAACTTTATAATAGTGATTGACATTTTTTATATGTTAGTTTATAATTTGAGTTTAGGAAATAAAAGGAGCGTTTTTTTATGGAAAAGACAAGTAAAAAAATAAGTACAAAAGAACTTGTACTGTATGCAATATTTATCGGTATTATATTGTTGTTGGGTCTAACACCGATAGGATATATCGTAATTGTACCAGGGTCACTGAGCATTACGCTTGTACATATACCTGTAATAATAGGTGCTGTTCTTTTCGGGGTAAAGGCGGGTGCTTTATTCGGATTCTTCTTCGGATTGACAAGCTTGATAAATGCTTTTTTGAAACCTGCTGGAATGTCTGCGCTTGTACTTGGCGCCGATTCTGGATTCGGGATTTATAATTTAATTATGATAATATTCATAATTTTCTTGCCCAGAATTTGTGTTGGAGTATTTTCGGCATTGATTAGTAAGGCTTTTAAACGAGGAAGCGTTCCAGGACTTGTAGTTACATCTTTAACAGGAACTTTGACTAATACTATTTTGTTCCTCGGAATGTTTTATGTACTCGGTGCGCAGATGCTTATGAGCTATCTTAATAAGGAAAGTACAACAGCAGTTTTGGTATATTTCCTTGGCGTAGCAGGGACAAATGGTGTAGTAGAGGCAATAGCAAGTGCATTTATTTGTACAGCTGTATTGAAAGCGATTATGTCATATGTACCACAATTTAAAAACAAATAATTTCGGAGATAAATTATGCTTTTAGTTCTCGATGTAGGCAATACCAACATCAAGATTGGTTTATTTAAAGAAGGAAAACTGAAAAACTCGTGGAGGCTTAAAACTGACCTGCGCAGGACGTCTGATGAATACGGTGTTCAAATGGAAGCGTTTTTTAGCCACATAGGAATACCAACGTCAGAAGTTGATGGTATAATAATGTCGTCTGTAAGCCCGTCAATAAACTATACGATAGAACATATGTGCAAGCTGTATTTCAATGGAATACAACCTATGCTTGTAGATGATAAAATAAAAACGGGGCTTATAAATTGTTATGACCATCCGGAACAGCTTGGCTCGGACAGAATTTGCAATTCTGTAGCAGCATATAAATTGTATGGTGGACCATGCATTGCAGTAGACTTTGGAACAGCAACTAATTTCAGCGTTATATCTAAAGACGGAAAATTCCTTGGCGGACTTATTTGTCCGGGACTCCGAATTTCGACGGAGGCACTTGTTACAAACACAGCGATGCTTCCTAAAATAGAATATGAAAAGCCCGAAAAGGTTGTTGCAACAAATACCGAAGATGCTATTAAGGCAGGTATAATTTATGGCTATGTAGGTCAGGTGGATTATATAATAAGG